>NZ_SSXB01000058.1:0-26363 GCF_021698995.1 Blastococcus sp. KM273129
CCGCGAGATCAAACGCTGCCTCAAGCGCTACATCGCCCGCGAGCTCTACCGACGCCTCGAAACCCCACCCTCAGCCCTTGACGCGTCATAGGAGCGTCCCGCCCCCAGGACGGGGGCGCGGAGCGCCGGGACCCCGCAGCGTCCCGGCGCCCGTGGTGCGTGCTGCTCCCAGAAGGAGTCCTCGAGCACGGCGTGACTCGGGGGAGGCGTCGAGCACGTTGCGCACCTGCGTCGCGTGCTCGTCGCCGGTGACGACGTCGATGACCCGCTGCTGGGCTTCCATCATCGCTGATGAGCTCCTCATTGCCGGCCGCGGACTCGAAGGCCTCACGCAGCCCGGTCAGTCGCTCCTCGGGGAGCCCGGGGGGCGGAAAGAGTCCGCGCCCCCGGGCTCTTGCAGCTCGACCAGGCTCTCCAGCAGCTTCTGGCTCTCACAGGCGTCCGGCGTGAACGCGGTGGCCTGCGGGACGTCGGGGAGCAACTCGACGGACTCGTCGCTGGCTACCACGATCGGCATCTCGCCCGCCTGCGCGGCAGCCAGGCCGCTGTCCCAGGTGGTGACGTGCGCGTCGGCATTGCCGCTCACGACCGCGAGCCCGCCGATCCCAGGCCGATCGGCACGACACCGGGTCTCAGTCGCGGGCGTCCCGGTAGAGGCCACGGTCGGCGACCGTGAGCCCGACCAGGAGGGCCGCGGCACCGACCGACACCCAGCCGAGCACCTGGATCCCGCCGTCGCCGGCCCCGCCGGCGTAGGCGAGTGCCACCATTCCGGTGGCGGTCATCGCGCCGGTGTACTGCGCGGTGCGGAACAGGCCCGCAGCGGCGCCGACCTGATCGGCGGGCGCCGCCCGGTAGACGAGGACCTGGTTCCCGACGAGCCCGAGCCCGTTCGGCAGGCCGAACACCGCAGACACCAGGACGAGCAGAGCGGTGGGGGAGTCGGCGTCCAGGGAGAGCATCCCGACGCTCCCGGCGAGGAGTCCGAGGGCTCCCACGAGCAACGGCCAGACCAGGCGGCGACCGCGGACGCCGACGAACGACGCGACCGCCCCGACCGCGGACATGCTTAGGAGCACCAGTCCGGCCGTGCTGGCGGACAGCCCTCGGCTGTCCTGCAGCCAGGGGGTGAGCCCGAAGAGGACGCCGTAAACGACGAGGAAGGTGAGGAAGACCCGCAGGTAGGCGACGACCAGAGCGGGGTTCGAGGCCAGCATGCGCAGGTCGATGAACGGTGTCCGCGCGCGGAGCTCGACGAGGACGAGGAGCACCAGACCGGCCGCGAGCCCGAGCAGGACCTGCACCGGCGGGTGGGGCAGTTCCATGGTGGTCAGCAGGAAGAGCGCGACGGTGCCGCCGAAGAGGGCGGTTCCCGGCAGGTCCAGCAGCCGCCATGCCGCGACCGTCCGGGCCCGCGGGCGCGACCGCGGGAGCAGGAGGAAGCCCAGGGCGGTGACGGCCAGGCCGAGGGGCACGTTGACCGCGAAGACGGCCCGCCACCCGATCGTGTCCACGAGGACACCGCCCAGGGGCGGACCGATGGTGAGCGTCACCAGGCTCACCGTGCTGAGCAGGCCCAGCGTGCGGGGCGGAGTGGGCACGCCCAGTCGGTCGGCTTGCTCCCGGAGCATCGCAATCGCCGCCGGATACGCCGCACCCGTGCCCAGCCCGACCACTGCCCGCGAGGCCACCAGCCATCCGAAGGTCGGTGCGAGCGCACCCAGGGTGCCGGCGGCCGCGACCAGGATGCCGCCGGCCAGGAACACCCGGCGCGGGCCGAACTGGTCGGCCAGCCGACCGGCGACGGGCTGGCCGATCGCGCTGGCCAGATACATCACCGCCACCAGCCACGCCGTCGCGGCGGCGCCGATGTCCAGCTCACCGCCGATCGGTGACAACGCGGTGGCGATCACCGTGGAGTTGACCGGGTTGAGCATCGCCCCGGCGCAGAGGGGGACGACGAGGCGAGGTCCGAGGTCGACGGCCCGCAATCGCCCGAACCGGGACGCCGGGGCCGTCGAACCGCGGGGCGCACGGCGCCGGTCGGTCGAGGTGCCCGAGCGCGAGAGCACGATCCTCCCGGACCCGTTCGGTGCCCTATGTGCGGGCAGTGTGGTGTCGATGGCGGGGCGCCGCCCTGGCTCCGGTCGGGACTGTACGGCCCGGCGTCGGCCGGCTACATGCCGTGCAGCTGCCTGACCAGCACGGGGCAGTCGACGCTGAGCAGGATCCGCTGGGCGTCGCTGCCCATCAGGGCCTTGCCGACCCGGCTGCGCCTCGCCAGGCCGATGACCATCAGGTCGGCCGCGCGCGTCTCGGCGATCCGGACCAGGTCCACGGCCGCGCTGACGGCAACGACGCCGGCCTCCCAGGAGGCGTCGTAGCCCTTGGCCGTCAGGGCTTCGGCCTGCTGGGCCAGGCTCCGCTCCGTGCGCCGGAGTCGCTGGACCTCGTCGCCCTCGGTCCCGACCCGGACCAGGGTGACCAGGTGCAGGCGCGCCGGGCCGGGAGCGGCCTGGAACGCCAGCTCCAGCAGCGGCTGGTGCGGCTGGTTCTCCTTGAGTGCGACGAGGACGTTGGTGAACACGGAGTACACGCTCCCGGGGGGTGGTGGGCTTCCGCCGTCGGCGACGGCGTCAGTGCTGGGTGGTCCCGTGGACCTCGCCCGCCGAGGGGATCGGCAGGATCGCGTCGGCGGCGGCCTCGAACTGCGCGAGGGTCATGACGTCGGCGTACTTGTGGTGCAGGTCGAACAGGCTGACCTTGTGGCTCAGCGGGCTGCGGTCGAAGACCGCCTCCTCGACCACGACGACGTGCAGGCCGTGGGAGTAGGCGTCGACGGCGGTGGCCCGGACGCACCCACTGGTCGTCTCACCGCACAAGACGAGTGTGTTGACGTCGACCCGGGCGAGGCGGTCGGCGAGGTCGGTCTCGAAGAAGACACTGGCCCGCCGCTTGGGGACGACCGCCTCGCCGGGAAGGGGACCGAAGGCGGGGTCGAGCGCAAGGTCCGCGGCGTCGCGCTCCGACGGGGGCCGGTGCGTCGCGCGGGAGGTCTCCGGGTCCTGCGAGCTGAACAGGACCGGGATGTCGCGGCTGCGGGCGGAGTCGAGCAGGGCAGCGATCGGCGCGCGGGCGGCCCACGCGGCGGGCCCGCAGCTGCGCGGGTTCCGGGCCACCGCCTCGGCCAGCGACATCGGCCCGTCGGGGAACACGCCGCTGAACAGGTCGACGGCCAGCACCGCGGGACGGCCGACGATCCGGGTCTCGCGCCGGTAGGCGCGGTAGACCTCGAGGGTCTCGGCCGGGACCACGTCCCGCCAGCAGTGGTCCTCGAAGGAGTCGAGAGCATCCGTCGTCGAAGTCATGGTCAGAACCTCCGGTGGCGGGGGGCACGTGGCGGCGGCCCGGGAAGCGGGACAGAGATGCAGCGGGCGCCGGCGACGAGGTCACCGGCGCCCGCCGTGTCTCAACTCAGAAGGACTCCTCCAGCACCGCGGCGAACTCCGGCGAGGTGTCGAGCACGGACTCGAGCAGCTCCGCGTACTCGTCGCCGGTGAGGACGTCGATCGGCCGCTGCTGCTGGTCGAGCTCGGCGATCAGCTCCTCGTTGCTCGTGGCGCACTCGAAGCCCTCACGGAGCTCGGCGAGCCGCTCCTCCGGCAGCCCTGGGGGCGCCACCAGACCGCGGCCCAGGGTCTCGAGGTCCACGAGGTCGTCGAGCAGTTCCTTGCCCTCGTCGGTCTCGGGGACGAAGTCGGTGACGACCGGCATGTCGGGGAGCAGCTCGACCGGCTCGTCGCTGGCCACGACGATTGCCTCGACCTCGCCGCTCTCCACCGGGCCGAGCACGCTGTCCCAGGTGCTGGCGTGAGCATCGGCGTTGCCGGCGATGACCGCCAGCCGGGCCTCGCCCGAACCGCCGAACCCGGTGACGACCTCGATCGGGAAGCCGTAGATGGCCGACAGGACGCTGGCCGCGATGTATTCGTTGCTGCCGGGGCCGGTCGCGGCGAAGCGCACCGTCTCCTCGGAGTCGATCATGTCCTGGAAGGAGGACAACCGCCCGTCGCTGGCCACGGCCACCGTGTCGGGCGCGGTCGCCACGCGACCGATGATGGAGAACTCCGACATGTCGAACATGACGCCGTCGGCGCCCGCGATCTGCGCGCTGGCCGTGCCGACCGAGTTGGTGATCTGGATCCGGCGCTCGTCCGGCCCGGCGTTGGCCGTCGAGTTGGTGGCCAGCAGGCTCCCGGCGCCCGGCTCGTTGCGGACGACGACCTCGGCCCCGAGGCACTCGCCCAGGTAGGGCGCGAGGGCGCGGGCGTAGACGTCGTAGCCGCCGCCGGCGTCATAGGGGACCACGAAGTCGAGGTTCTCGCCCTCGTAGTACTTTCCGGCCTCGGCGCCCGCGTCCGCGTTCTGCCCGCAGGCGGCGAGGGCGGCGACGAGCACGGCGGCACCGCCGGTGCGGCGCAGGGCGGTCATCGACCTGTGGCTCATGAAGTTCTCCTTGACTCGGATGGCGGTGTCGGGTGCGGGTGTTGGCCGATGGACCGACGAGGATGTCGGTCGACCGGCGACGTGCGGCTGTGCAGCCGTCCGCAGGCCCGCGGGCCTGCGGACGGGGGTCAGAGGAAGAGTCCCGGCGGCACGGGCAGTTGCAGCGCCACCTCGAACGCGAGGTAGAGCACGGCGAAGGTCGCGGCCGCGTAGGCGACGCTGAACACCCAGGACGTGCGCGCCGAGAACCGCAGGTACGTCAGGGCGAACAGCGGTGCGATGACGAAGAGCCCGAAGATGTACAGCCCGACGAAGAAGGCGGCGATCCACGCCAGCGAGCGCGCCCAGGCGCGGCCACCGGCGTGGGCGAAGACGTACTCCACGTCGCCCTCGGCCTCGTCGTCGGCGTCCACCCGTTTCTCGACCACCGGCACGGGGGTGCGGGCCTTCAGGAGGAGGACGGCCACGTGCAGGAGGGTCAGGAGCACGCCGAGCCCGGTGACCATGCGGGGGAACAGCCCGGCCTTGACCGACCACTCCATCGCGGTCCAGAAGGCGTTGGCGAAGAGCGCGGCCAGGACGAGGCTGAGGACGATGTCGGCCGTGGGCAGCTGCCGTCGGGTCCGAGGCTCGGGCGCGGGCGCCGGGGGGGCAGTACCGGCCGGCACGGTGGTTCCGGTCCGGGGCTCGGGCGTGGTCACGAACGGACCTCCTCGGCGACGGGAGCGGGCTGGGCTTGGACCCGGCGCCGCCGCAGGGTGGGAACCAGGAAAACGAGCAGGAGAACCACGGCCAGGCCGATGACCGTCGGGCGCAGGAGCCAGTCCCACCCGAACAGCGAGTACGAGACGAACAGGTAGCGCTCGGCGATGCCGCCGAGGACCACGGCCAGCAGGAACGGCACACGCGGCCAGTCCCAGCGGATGCAGGCCACGCCGATCGCGGCGGCCACCAGCATCACGAGGACGTCGCCGAAGGAGTTGCTGGAGCTGTAGGCGCCCAGCCCCAGCAGGAGCAGGAGGAAGGGCACCAGCAGCGGGCCGGAGATGAAGGTCAGCCGGGTCAGCGGGCGGAGGAACGCGAAGGCGGCCGCGACGGCGACGAAGTTGGCCAGGACGACGATCCACACCATGGAGTAGGTGACGTCGAGCTCGGTGGTGAGCATCTCCGGACCCGGGTCGAGGCCGGCGATGAGGAATGCGCTCAGCAGCACGGCCGTGGCCGCTCCGCCCGGGATGCCGAAGGCGATGGTGGGGACGAGCGAGCCGCCGTCCTTGGCGTTGTTGACCGCGCCGGAGGCGATGACGCCGTCGATCGCCCCCTTGCCGAACAGCTCGGGGTTCTTGGACGACTGGCGGGCCTGGCCGTAGGCGATGAACTGGGCCACCGAACCGCCGAGGCCGGGGATCATGCCGATCGTGGAACCGATGCCGCTGGCCCGCAGGACGACCGGCCAATGGCGCAGCGTGTCCCGGATGCCCTCGCCGATGCCCGTGATCTTCTTCGGCACGGCGCCCGCGCCGCCCGCGATGCTGCTGCGGCTGAGCATCAGCTGCAGGACCTCGGCGCCGCCGAACAGGCCGACGACCAGCGGGACCAGCGGGATGCCGTCCCACAGGTAGATCTGGTCCATCGTGTAGCGGGCGATGCCCTCCTGGGAGTCGATCCCGATGAGGGCCACCAGCAGGCCCAGGCAGGCCATGATCAGGCCCTTGACCACCTTCTTGCCCGAGAGCGCCACCACGAACGTCAGCCCGACGAGGGTGAGCATGAAGAACTCGGGGGCGCTCAGCGCCAGGACGACCGGCCGGATGACGGGCACCATCGCGGCGAGGACGAGCGCGCCGAACACCGATCCCAGGGCGGAGCTGAAGAGCACCGCGCCGAGGGCACGGCCGCCCTGCCCGCGCCGCGTGAGGGGGTACCCGTCGAGCGTGGCCGCCGCCGAGGTCGCCTCGCCCGGGATGCCGAAGAGCACGGAGGTGATGTCGCCGGTCGTCGAGGTCACCACCAGCATCCCGAGCAGGAACGCGAAGGCCTGGACCGGCTCCATGCCGAACGTGAAGGGCAGCATCAGCGCCAGCGTCACGGGGCCGCCGAGGCCGGGCAGGATGCCGACGACGAAGCCGATCGCGACGCCGAGCAGCATCAGGCCCAGGGTCTGCAGCTGCAGAACCTGCGACAAGCTGTCGAGGAGTGCCTCGCCCACAAGAGCTCCAGAGGACGTAGTGGCCCGCATGGCCGAGCCGGCCAGTCGGGGGTGGAGTGCGGTGACCGCGACCCGGACGGGGGTGGTGTCCGGGTCGCGGCGCCGCGGCCTGACGTGCTGTGCATCACGTTCGCCAGGGATGGTTGAGCAGAAACGAGTTCTTTGTCAACCCGTTGTCCTGTGGGGCCAGGTCCCGTCCTGAGCGTGACCAGCAGGGACAAGCGGCGGCTTGTCCATCGTGACTCCTGCCACGTACAGTTCGTCGCGGCAGAAAACATTTCTGTGCACTGGACCGAAAGGGGCGTCGTGAGACAGGTAGGAGTCATCGGTCTCGGGGGCATGGGGATCGCCCTGACCGAGTCCCTGCTCGACGCCGGCTGGCCCGTGCGCTGTTACGACATCCGGCCCGAGCCGGTGGCCGCCATGGTCGCCCGCGGGGCGGAGGCGGCGACGAGCCCGCGCGAGCTGGCCGCCGCCAGTGACGTCGTCCTCACGTTCCTGCCCGGACCGGAGCAGGTCCGCGAGGTGGCGCTGACCGCCGACACCGGCGTCCTGGCGGGGCTGCGACCCGGTGCGGCCATGCTGGACATGTCCACCTGCGGCCCGGACCTCGCCGAGGTGCTCGGCGCGGCGTTCGACGCCGCCGGCCGCCGCTTCGTCGACTGCCCGGTCAGCCGGAAGGCCCCGAACATGACCGTCCTGGTCGGCGGGCAGCCGGGCGTGCTCGGCGCGGACGAGGAGGTACTCGCCGCCGTGTCGCGGGTCGTCGCCCACTGCGGCCGGCGCGGGGCGGGCTACGCGGTCAAGCTGCTCAACCAGCACGTGAAGTACAGCTGGTACCTCGCCTCGGCGGAGGCGCTGCTCGTGGGCGAGGCCCTGGGGCTGGATGCCGAGACGGTCGCCACGGCCATCGAGGAGTCCAGCGGATCGGATTCCGGGTTCTCCACCGCCGCCAAGTTCTTCCGTGGCGACGCCGCGGGCATCGCCACCCACGCTCCGGCCAGCACGATCGAGAAGGACCTCGCCCTCGCCGAGGCCATGGCCACGGACGCGGGCGTGCGCAGCCGGTTGCTGTCGGCAGCCGTCGACTTCTTCGTGACCGTCGGCGGCACCCCCTACCGCGGGCGTCCCTATCCGGAGAGTTCCGCACTTCTTCAGGCACTGCGGGCGATGCCCCCACGAACAGGAGCGTGACCGTGACCATCACCGACCGGACGACCCCCGTCCTGGGCTCGACCCCGGACCTCCGCGATCTCGTCGCCCTGGGGTGCCGGGTGCTGGCCTACCGCGGCCTGGCCGAGGACATCCTCGGGCACATCAGCGTGCGCACCGCCGGCGACGAGCTCCTCGTCCGTTGCCGGGGCCCGCAGGAGCGGGGGCTGCTCTTCACCGGGTCCGACGACGTGCACGCGGTCACCCTCGACGGCGCGAACGAGCTCCCGGCCAGCTTCTCGGCCCCCAACGAGCTGCCCATCCACACGGAGATCCTCCGGGCGCGGCCCGACGTCCGGGCCGTCGTGCACGTGCACCCGCCGGCGGTCGTCGCCGCCGACCTGGCCGGTCTGCCCCTCCGGCCGATCGTGGGCGCGTACAACATCCCCGCCATGCGGATGGCCGAGCAGGGCGTCCCCACCTATCCGCGCGGTGTGCTCATCAACCGGCCGGAGCTGGGGCAGGACGTGGCCCGTGCCCTGGGCGACCGGCCCGCGTGCATCCTCCGCGGGCACGGCATCGTGGCCACGGGAGACTCGGTGGAGCAGGCCGTCGTCCGGGCGCTGAACCTGGACGCGCTGGCCCGGATGACGCTGCAGGCCAACAGCTTCGGGGTGACCCCGCCCGAGCTGTCCGCGGAGGACATCGCGGCCATGCCCGATCTCGGTTCGGCGTTCAACGACGCGCAGGTCTGGGCGTACAACCTGAGCAGGCTGGAGCTGGCCGGCCTGGCCGATCCGCGCTGACGGTCCGGCCGGGACTGGGCCCCGGCCCGGTCCCGGCCGGGCGGCTCAGTGCCCGGAAACGCGGCGAGCGGTCCGCTGGAGATGCTCGGCCATGATCCGCTGTGCGCGGTCGGCGTCCCGGGCCCGGACGGCCTCTACGAACGTGCGGTGCTCCGCGACGCCCTGGCGGCCTTCGTGCTGCGCCTCGCGCAGGGACATGAGCACCGGTTCGCGGAACGAGCGCATGAGCATCACGAGGGCGGGATTGTGCGCCGCGGCCGCGACCCGGAGATGGAAGTCGAAGGACATCGTCACCGTGTAGGTCCCGGCGTCCCGCGCCCGCGCCGCGTCGTCGCACATCGCCATCAGCTCGTCGAGTTCCTCGTCGGAGGCACGCTCGCAGACCAGGGGCACGACACCCAGCTCGAACACCGCCCGCGCCTCGGTGACCTCGGCGGCCGACAGCGCCGACATGCTGAGCAGGTCGGTGATCCCCTCACCGATCCGCCCGGTGGTGGGAGCGGTCACGAAGGCGCCACCCCGTGAGCCGACGCGAATCTCGATCAGGCCGTTCGCCTCGAGCACGCGCAGGGCCTCGCGCACGGTCACCCGGCTGACCCCGAAGCGCTCGCAGAGCTCCCGCTCCGACGGCAGCCGGGCACCGATGCCGAGCTCGCCGGTGCGGATCAGCGCCCGCACCTGGTCGACGATCGCCTGCGAGATCCGTCCGACCGCGACCGGCTGGAACAGGCCGGCGTTGGACGGGGCGGCGCTGGACGGGGCGGCGCTGGACGGGGAGGCGTTGGACGGGGAGGCGCCTTCGGTCACGGCCCGCCTCCTCTCATCCCGCGCGGACGGTACTGCACCCTGACCGGCCGAACCCACCGGCGACGCGTGTTCTTCCTTCGTGGGCACGCCGGTCAGCTCGCCGGGCGGAGCCGGCCCACGCCCACCGCCGGAGCGGTGATGAGCAGGCCGGCGGTCAGGATGGCGGCGCTGAGCGGGATGACGGTCACCAGTCCCGCGACGGCGAACGGTGCCACCAGGAGGGCCGCGGCGCGGAACGTACCCGCCGAGGCGATGGCCTCGCCGCGTTCCTCGGGCTCGACGGCGTCCGTGGCGACGGCGGGGCCCACCGTCTGCAGGGCGCCGGCGCCGATCCCCGAGACGCACAGCGCGACAGCGCTGAGCACCGCCATGTCGGCGAGCGGCCCGACCACGCCGATGCCGAGGCCGCTGGCGAGGACGCCGAGCACCAGGGATCGGCGCACCCCGGCGCCGCGCAGCCTGCCCGCGACCGCGCTCCCGGCCACCTGGGCGCCGTTGGCGACGGCCACGAGGGCGCCGATCGTCGTCGAGCTCTGCCGGGCGTGCTCGAGGACGACGGGGACGTAGGACCCGAGCAACCCGCGCCAGGCGCCGGCGCTGGCGCCGGCCCAGCACGCGACGTCCACTCCCGGGCGCCGCCATACCCGGACCCGGCTGCGGTCCTTGCTGCGCGGGGCGAAGGGGGCGAGCCGGGTGAGCAGCAGGGCACTGAACATGCCGAGGGCGCTGACGCCCGCGGCCACCCCGAGTGCCAGCTGCGCCGAGTGGGTGATGAGCAGGCCCGCCACCAGGGGACCGGCGATCTGACCCATGCCGGAGGCCAGGTTCACCCGCGCCAGCGCACCGACCGCCGAGTCGGACATGCGGACGGCGTGGGTCTGCGTGCCGGTCCAGAAGAAGGCGCGGGCCAGGCCCTGGAGCAACTGGGAGATCGCGAAGACCAGCCACGTGGTCGAGAGCACCAGCACACCGCACGACGCCGCCAGGGAGGCGGCTGCCACGACGACGAAGACCTTGTCGGGCAGGCGGCGCATCATCGCGCCCATGAAGATCCGGGTGCCCATCTGGGACACCGCGGACAGGGCGACGAGGATGCCGACCTCGGCGGCCGAATAGCCGACCCGCAGTGCCAGCAGCGGCACGGCGACGCTGGCGATGCCCAGTCCGACGGCGAAGATCACCGCCCCCACCAGACTGGCGACCGCGTCCCGGCGGCTGGCGCCTGCGCCCTCCTGCGGCGCTCCGGCCATGCGGCGGCTCCTCTCGATCGACACGGGGATGTCCGCTGCCGGTTGACAGTGACTGTCGCCACTTATACGGTATATTGGACAGACCATTTGCACAATGTGTGCGTGTCGGCCTCGGCCGGCGCCGCACGGACCGCTGACCAGTGGCGCATCGCGGCCGACGGTCGCCCCAGCACCGGACGAGTACGGAGATCGACCCTCATGCAGATCAAGGCGGACGTGGGCAAGTGCCAGGGCTACGGCAACTGTGTCGACCTGGACCCCGAGCACTTCGACCTGGACGACGACGGCCTGGTCGTCCTGCTGCGGACCTCCGTGGACGAGGCCGAGCTGGAGAAGTCCGGCGCCGCGGTGCGCAGTTGCCCGGTGCAGGCCGTCTGGCTCGCCGACGATGACGCCTGACCGCATTCCCGGCCGCGTCGTCATCGTCGGCACCTCGGTCGGCGGGATCCGGACCGGGCAGGCCCTCCGGGCCGCGGGCTACACCGGCGAGGTCGTGCTCGTCGGCGCGGAGGATGTCGCGCCCTACGACAAGCCCCCGCTGTCCAAGCAGGTGCTCGTGGGCGACCAGGCCGCCGGCGACATCCCGCTGCTCGGCCCCGACGGCTGGTCGGGTGACGGCCTGACGCCGATGCTCGGCCGCGCCGCGGTGCGCCTGGACCCGATCGGCAAGCAGGTGATCCTGTCCGACGGCGAGCCGGTGGACTACGACGCCGTCGTGCTGGCCACGGGGGCCCACCCGCGGAACATCCCGGCCCCCGAGGGCTACCTGGTCCGGACCGTCCGCGAGCTGCGGGACAGCGAGGCCATCCGGGCGCAGTTCTCGAGCGGTGGCCCGGTCGTCGTCGTGGGCAGCGGCTTCATCGGTGCCGAGGTGGCCTCCAGTGCCCGGCAGCTCGGCCTGGAGGCGACCATCCTCGAGGCGCTCCCGGAGCCGTTCGCCCGCGTCCTCGGCTCCGAGGTGGCCGCGCGCATCAGCCGGCTGCACGCCGACGCGGGGGTCTCGGTCCTCGGCTCGGCGGCCGTCGCCCGGGTGGAGCCGCTCGCCGACGGCACCGGGGTCGTGCACCTGGCCGATGGCCGGCGGCTGCCGGCCGCGACCGTCGTCGTCGGCATCGGCGTGGTCCCGGCAACGGCGTGGCTGGCGGACTCCGGCCTGGATCTCGACCGCGGCGTGCTGACCGACGAGTACTGCCGGGCCTCCGGGGCACCGGACGTGTACGCCGTCGGCGACGTCGCACGCTGGTTCGACGTCCGCAGCGGGGAGCACCGCCTCGTGGAGCACTGGACCAACGCCGTCGAGCAGGCGAATCTCGTGGCGCACAACCTGTTGCACCCCGACGAGCTGCGCCCGCACGCGAAGGCGCCGTACTTCTGGTCCGACCAGCACGGTCTGAAGATCCAGATGGTCGGGCGCATCCATCCCGACGACCGGGTGAGCTTCCTGCGCTGCGCCACGACCGCCGGGGACAAGGACGTCGCGCTCTACTCCCGCGACGGCGGCTTCTCGGCCGCCGTCGTGCTCGGCTGGCCGCGCGCCGTCGTGGCCTGCCGGCAGGCGTGGGAGCGCGGGGAGGACCTCGCGCAGGTCACCGGCCGGCTCGCCGCCCTCAGCACCACGGCCATCCCGGTTCCCGTCGGCTGACCCGCAGCCGCGCGCATCCATCCGTTCCACCCGACCCCGACGTGCCAACCCGACAGAGGAGGACGAGCAAGTGACGACAGTCGAAGAGCCCACCGGTACCGGTGCTCCGCAGGTGCGGAACCTGGTCGACGTCAAGAACGGCGAGATCAGCCGCGAGATCTTCATCGACGAGCAGATCTTCAAGAACGAGATGGAGAACCTGTTCCCGCGGGCCTGGCTGTTCGTCGGCCACGCCACGCAGGTCCCCGAGCCCGGGGACTTCTTCTCCTCGTGGATGGGCGCCGACCCCGTCCTGCTCACCCGGGACGACAAGGGCGAACTGCACGTCCTGCTGAACTCGTGCCGGCACCGCGGCATGCGCGTCTGCCGCTACGACGAGGGCAACACGATGCAGTTCACCTGCCCGTACCACGCCTGGTCGTACTCGATCGACGGCTCGCTCGTCGACACGCCCGGCGCCCTGCACGGCGTGCCGCAGCAGAAGGCGGCGTACGGCACCAACCTGGAGCGGGAGAAGTGGGGCCTGGTCCGCGCGGCCAAGGTGCACAACTACAAGGGCCTGGTCTTCGCCAACTGGGACCCGGAGGCACCCTCGTTCGACGAGTACGTCGGTGACTTCCACTGGTGGCTGGACAACCTGGCCGACGCCTTCGACGGCACCGAGGGCGGCACCGAGGTCTTCCGCGGCGTGCACAAGTGGCGGATCCGGTCCAACTGGAAGTTCGTCTCGGAGAATTTCCTCGGCGACACCTACCACGGCGCCTCCACGCACGCCTCGGTCGAGGCCGTCGGCATCGGCCCCGGCGGCAAGGGCAAGCGCCGCCACGGCGAGCGGCAGGACCAGGGAGGCTTCTCGAAGGGTCGGATGAAGACCTCGTTCCGGCGCGGGCACGGGGCCTCGGACAACCTCGCCTACGAGATCCCCTACCCGGAGTTCGCCGAGGCCGACCTGGACGAGTACTTCGTCGCCGCCTGGGAGAAGCGCAAGCAGAAGCTCGAGGCGGAGGGACGGCTGCTGGGTGGCCGCGGCCCGGCGACGCTCTTCCCGAACATGTCCTTCGCGGCGGGCTTCCCCCGCACGATCCTGGTCGCACACCCGATCAGCCCGACCGAGACCGAGGTCTGGCGCTGGTACCTGGTGGACAAGGACGCTCCCGAGAACGTGCGCGACTGGCTGCGCCGGTACTACATGCGCTACGCGGGTCCGGCCGGCATGACCGAGCAGGACGACATGGAGAACTGGGACTACGCCACCGAGGCCAGCCGGGGCGTCATCGCCCGTCGGTACCCCTACAACTACCAGCAGGGCCTCGGCCAGGAGACCCCCAGCGACCTGGACGGCTCGGTGCACT
This sequence comes from Blastococcus sp. KM273129, assembly GCF_021698995.1. Taxonomy (NCBI): domain Bacteria; kingdom Bacillati; phylum Actinomycetota; class Actinomycetes; order Geodermatophilales; family Geodermatophilaceae; genus Blastococcus; species Blastococcus sp. KM273129. Next base: position 13,725 of record NZ_SSXB01000058.1, read on the forward strand.
CCCACCACGCCATCGCCGGTGAGGTCAACGCCCGCGCCTTCTACCGGCGATGGGCGGAGTTCGTCGACAACCTGTCGTGGCCCGAGCTCAACAAGCTGGCCGAGGTCGACGACCGCGCCATGGAACGTGCTGCCGAGACCACCACCGACGTCGCCGACGGCGTCAAGGTCCTCGACGCCGTCGACGTCGTCGACGGCCCCCCGGCGAAGTGAACCCGACGACCCACAGAGAGGACCGTTATGCCGATCGCTGAGGCCCAGCTCGAGCGGATGCTCCTGCTCAACAGCGTGTCCGACTTCCTGTACCGCGAGGCCGACCTGCTCGACGAGCGGCGGTACACCGAGTGGCTGGACATGCTCGCGGAGGACTACCAGTACTCGGTTCCCCTGCGGATGAACGTCGCCTACGGGGAGACCGACGCGCGGGAGCAGACGCGCGCCGGCCGGGAGATCTGCTGGTTCGACGAGGGCAAGGCGACCATGTCGCTCCGCGTCGACCAGCTGAACACCGGCCTCCACTGGGCCGAGGAGCCGGTTTCCCGGGTGTCGCACCTGGTCACCAACATCCGGCTCGACGCCGTCGAGCTGCCCGAGGTCGAGGTGAGCTGCCGCTTCCTGGTGTACCGGAACCGGGTGGCCGACGAGACCGACTTCCTGGTCGGCCGGCGCAAGGACCGGCTGCGCCAGGTGGGTGACTCCTGGCAGGTCGTCCGCCGGGAGCTCCTGCTCGACCAGTCCGTCCTCCTGGCGAAGAACCTCTCCATCTTCGTCTGAGGCCGCCTGCCCCACGGGCCTTCTCCCGCCGTCGTCCGGCAACGGGAGAAGGCCCGTCGGGGCATCGAAGCCGTTCGCCCCACCCGAGAGGAACACCGCCGTGCAGATCCCGCTGTCGAGCCGCGCTGCGTTGCTGCGTGCGTTCGGTGAACCGGCCGCCGTCGAGGACGTCCCGGTTCCCGCCGAGCTCGAGCCGGGAGCGCTGCTCGTCCGCGTGACCATGGCGTCGGTGTGTGGCACCGACGTGCACATCTGGGAAGGCGGGGCCTTCAACGCGAGCGCCGCGAACCTCCCGCAGGTGATGGGCCACGAGATGGTCGGGGAGATCGTGGCCTTCGGCGACGGTCCGCGCACCGACTCGCTCGGCCAGGCGGTGGACGTCGGTGACCGGGTGGTGTGGACGCACGCGCCGTGCGGACGGTGCTTCTACTGCACGGTCGAGCGGCAGCCCTCGCTGTGCTCGCACCGGCAGAGCTACGGACGGCTGCCCGCCGCCGCCTTCCCGCACGTCACCGGTGGTTTCGCGGAGTACTGCTACGTGTTCCCGGGGTCGGGCCGCGTGCGGGTGCCCGACGAGGTCCCGGACTCCTGGGCCGCCCCCGCCAGCTGCGCGCTGCGCACCGTCGTGCACGTGCTCGAGCAGGTCGGCACGATCGAGCCCCACGAGGCCGTGGTCGTCCAGGGCGCCGGGCCGCTGGGCCTCTACGCGGCGGCGATGCTCCGTTCCCTCGGGGCGGGCACGATCGTCGTGATCGGTGCCCCGGACGTCCGGCTCGAACTCGCCACGGCCTACGGAGCGACCGGGACCGTGTCGGTGGAGCACCTGCCGGACGCGCAGGAGCGCAACCAGGCAGTGCGCCGGCTGACCCCCGACGGGCGGGGCGCCGATGTCGTGCTCGAGCTCTCCGGCGCACGATCGGCCTTCGGGGAGGGCCTCGACCTGCTCCGGCCGGGCGGCCGGTACGGCGTGGCCGGGCAGACCAACGCGGTCGGCCTCACGATCGACCCGAGCCTGCTCGTCAGGAAGCAGCTCACCGTCCGCGGCGTCCTGTCGGCCCACGCCGGCCACTACTGGAAGGCCCTGGACTTCCTCCGCCGGACCCGGAACTCCGTCGACTGGGACGCGCTGGTGACCGCTCCCGTCGGGCTGTACGGCGTCACCGACGCCATGCAGTCGATGAGGCGCGGCGTCCTCAAGCCGCTCATCGACCCCCACACGTGACCCGGGCGCCCCAACGCCCAGAAATCGACCGCGGCGCCTCCTGGTGAGGCGCATCCCCGGGCCCCGCCCGACGTCTCACCGAGGAGATGCGACATGCCCCCCACCGCCACACCTGTCAGTGGTGCGCCGGATCGACTGATGCTGATCGACGGAAAGCTCTGCGCGAGCGTCGGCGGCGGGTGGCTGACGGCCATCGATCCGAGCAACGAGGCGGTGCTCGGCCGGGTCCCGGAGGCCACGGCGGAGGACGTCGAGCTTGCGGTTGCCGCCGCCGACCGCGCCGCGCCCGCGTGGGCCGCGACGTCCGCGCTCGAGCGGGCCCGCCTCGTGCGGGAACTCGCCCGCCGTGCCCTGGAGCGGGCCGACGAGCTGCTGGAGCTGGAGGTCCGCGACACGGGCAACACCCGCCGCCGGATGGTCCGCGACGTCACCATGGCCACCGACCTGCTGGAGTACTTCGCCGGTCTGGCCCTGGAGCTGAAGGGCGAGACCGTCCCGTCCACCCCGACCGGGCTGCACCTCTCGGTGCGTGAGCCCTACGGGGTCGTGGGCCGCATCCTCGCTTTCAACCACCCGTTCTACTTCGCCGCCTCGCGGCTGGCAGCCCCCCTCGTCGCCGGTAACACCGTGGTCCTGAAGCCGTCGGAGGAGGCGCCGCTGTCGACCACCGTGCTGGCCGAGCTGTGTGCGGAGATCTTCCCGCCCGGCGTGGTCAACATCGTCACCGGCACGGGCCTCGACGCCGGGGCTGCCCTGGTCCGGCACCCGCGCGTCAAGCGGCTGACGTTCATCGGATCGGTCCCGACGGGCCGGGCCATCCAGCGCCAGGCCGCGGAGTCCTCGGTCAAGCACGTCTCGCTCGAGCTGGGCGGCAAGAACCCGATGATCGTCTTCGGCGACGCCGACCCCGAGACGGTCGCCACGGCGGCGGTCGCCGGCATGAACTTCGGCCACCAGGGCCAGTCCTGCGGCTCGACCAGTCGGCTGCTGCTCCACGAGGACCTCTACGACGACGTCCTGGCACGCGTGGTCGACAAGGTCTCGGCCCTGCGGCTGGGCGATCCCACGCGCGACGACACCGACATGGGCCCGCTCAACAACGCCCGGCACCTCCAGAACGTGATGAGCCACATCGCGGCGGCGAAGGAGGACGGCGCGCGGCTCATGACGGGCGGCCGGCGCCCCGGCGGTGCGCAGTTCGAACGCGGGTTCTGGCTCCAGCCCACCGTCTTCGCGGACGTGACCCCCGGGATGCGCCTGTTCCGGAGCGAGGTCTTCGGGCCGGTCCTGGCGGTCAGCCGCTGGTCCGACGACGACGACCTGCTGGCGATCGCGAACGGCGTCGACTACGGGTTGACCGCCTCGATCTGGACCAACGACCTGAACCGGGCTCTGGTGACGGCGCGCGCCGTCCAGGCCGGATACGTCTGGATCAACGGGAACTCGTCGCACTTCCCGGGCACCAGCTTCGGCGGTCGCAAGGAGAGCGGCACCGGGTCGGAGGAAGGTCTCGACGAGCTCCTGAGCTTCACGGAGGTCAAGACCATCAACGTCGTGCTCCCGGCCCAGCTCCCCTGAGCCGGCGGAACCGATGTGCAGGTGCCCGTGGGGAACAGGTACGTAACGGTATTCGTGGAGCTTAGGATCATGGGATGCCTGAGACGGTGACCAACGGCACCAAGGCTCCCTCATACCCGATCTCGTCCGTCGACAACGCGCTCCGGCTCGTGCTGATGCTGCGGGACCAGCCGCGACTGCGGCTGTCGGGGATCGCCGCGGCCTTGGACATCGCTCCCTCCACGGCGCACCGGTTGCTGGCGATGCTCGTCCATCACGGCTTCGTCCGGCAGGAGGACGGCACGGGCAGCTACGTCGCCGGATCGGCGCTGCTGGACCTCGGACTGGCCGCCGTGCGCAATCTCGACATCCGCACGTACGCCCGTCCGATCCTCACCGACCTGGCGAGGAAGACCGACGAGACGGTGCACCTGGCGCAGCTGGAGGGAGGCAAGATCCGCTACCTGGCCGCCGCCGAGAGCGGCCAGCCGCTGCGGGTGGCCGACCGGACCGGTCAGCTGCTCCCCGCGCACCGGACGGCGACCGGTAAGTCGATCCTTGCCACGTTCACCCCCCAGCAGCTCGACGAGATCTTCTCGCTGGACGCGTCCGGCGAGGGCGACGGGCTCACTGCGGACGAGCGTGCGCAACTCGATGCGGAGCTGCTCGAGGTGCGGGAGCGCGGGTACGCGACCAACCACCGGGTGGCCGAGGACATCATCTCCGTGGCGGTGGTCGTCCGCGACCACCGCGGTGCCAGCATCGCCGCCATCAACGCCTCCGCGCCCTCCAGCCGGATGACGAAGAAGCGTCAGGTCGCCGTCGTGCGGGACCTGCACGCTGCCGCTGCCCAGCTTGAGGACCTGCTCAGCACGGTCGGCCGCACCTGAGTCCCTGGTCGCTCCGGGCCCGGGAACTGTTGATCGACTTGTCGGGGGTGCAGTTCTCGGGCTCCGCCGGGCTCCAGCTGCTGGTGGAACGCAGAGTGCGGCTCGCGTCCACGGCGTCTCCTTGCGGCTGATCGTGGCCGGTACCCGCGCCGTCACACGTCTCCGCGAGGTGTTCCATGCCGGATCTGCTGGAGGCTCTCATCCCCCGAAAACGAGGAGAGTCATGGCGTCACCGCGAACCAGCCGAGGATGAACGGTGTCGCGTCCTGTGAATGGTGCGCCGCGACACCCGCGGTGGAGCGGGTGACCGGGATCGAACCGGCATGGCCAGCTTGGAAGGCTGGGGACTCTGCGTGGTGTCCTTCCTGGTCAGGGGCTCAACCGACAGCACTCGTGCCTTCCAGTTGCCTTAAGCGCCGCTGAGGCTCGTATCGGACGCGTCTTCGGGGGCCGGTGGCCAGCGACTTCCCCGCGTCTTACTTTTCGTGAGACACTTCGGCAGTGGCCGAGACGATCACCTTCCGCCCCGACGAAGACGCGCGCCGAGCGTTGGCCGTCCTGACGCAAGACGGCACCTCTGTGTCCACCGCCGTTCGAGCGGCCTTGATCGATGCCGCCAAGGCAGCGGCGCAGGACAGGCTGCGCGCCGAGGCCGCTGCGCTGGCAGCCGATGACACCGACCGCGCAGAGGCAGCTCAGGTTCTCCGGGACATGGAGACGCTGCGTGCGTGGTGAGGTCTACCGCCTGCGCTCTCCCCGCGGCGCCCGGGGCCATGAGCAGGCCGGCATCCGTTATGCCGTCGTCGTCCAGTCCGACCTGCTGCCCCTCTCGACCTGGCTGGTCGCGCCGACTTCCACCTCCGCCCGGGCGGCCACGTTCCGTCCTGAGGTGTCCATCGAGGGCCGCCCGACCCGGGTGCTGGCCGAGCAGACGAGTGCGGTGGACCCGCAGCGCTTGGGTGAGTCGGCCGGGTACCTCAGCTTCGATGAACTGCGCCAGGTTGACGCCGCGCTGCGCCTGGTCCTCGGCCTGTGACGAACACACGGCACGTGTCCCGCCACCAGCCCGCTGCCGGGCGCGAGCCCTCGACCCAAAGTGACCTCGGGTGATCGTCGTCCAGGGCACCCGGAGCGCTCCGGGACTGAGTGCGGGGATGGCTGTCACGCCGGGTGAGATGGCGACGACGGTGCTCGGGTCCTGGCACGCGACCGTGCTCCGGTGGCGTCGCTCTGCCGCGCTGTTGGTGGACGAGCTGGCGCTGCTGCCTCTCGCCCTGCCGCTGGCTCCCGCCAGGACCCCTCCAGCACGCGGATGTTCGCGGACAAGGCGGTGCGCGAGATAGGGATGGTCGTCGCAACCGCCGTCACTCGCGCCGGCGATTCGCGCGGGCGGCTGACGATCGCGCCACGCCTGCCCAAGCCGCCGCCGCGAGAGCTTCGTCGCCCTGCGGCCCCCTGCGATCCGCCGGAAACCTGACTTGGACCGATGGGCCTGTGGACCTGCGGTGCAGGGACGTTCGGCGGTGTCCGAGCCGCCCACCACACGATCAGGGTCGCCGGATGGCGTGGTTCTTCCGCGTACTCCAGCTTCCTGACGACCGCTGGGCATGTCGCCACGGGCGGGTGCAGTTCGACATCCATGCGGAACTGGGTTCCGCGATCCAACACATGAGGGCGATGGCGAAGGAGCATCAGCCCGCCGAGATCATCGTGCACCGACTCGATGGCACCGTGCAAAGCCTCGGATTGATGTAGGTCGGGCAGGCCTACCAGCGCGGAGTGCCTCGGAGCTCAGCGCCTCATCGCGGCACGCCTTCACGTCCGCTGTCGAGGGGGGAGATCTGCGGCCCTGCGACGCCGGCACCCCCGCGACGGTCGTCTATCCCGACTTCAACGGCGAACTGCGGGGGATCGACGCCGTAAACCAGTGGCGGCATCCGGCGCGGCCGAGATCGAGGTGTAGGCGTTCCTCTGGCCGCCGACGTGCTTCAGTCACTGGTCGACGACGAGCAGGTCGACGTCCTACGCGGGAACGACGGGGAGGCGGTCTACCTGGAGCTGCTCTCCGGTCCACCACCACCTGGTGTGCCGGTCCTGCGGCCGCACCTTCGAGGTGACCGACCCGCCGATCGAGCGCTGGGCGGCCAAGATCGCCGCTGAGCACGGGTTCGCTGACGTCCAGCACCAGCTGGAGGCATTGGCACCTGTGGTCCCTGCAGCGGCGACCCGCTCAGGACCCCGCGGCGACTGCGCAGGGGACAGCAGGCCGTCCTCTCCGGCTTCCCCCGGTTCGCTACTTCCAGAACCGTCGTCGTCCTGTAGTGGCGCCTGCGATCGGTGCGTACCGTCAAGACGGGTTCCGGCCTCGAGGGGAGCGGGCATGACCGCCACAGCGCACCAGACCCACGACGACCACGCGCACGTGCATGCGCCGGACTGCGGCCACGTGGCGGTCGAGCACGAGGGGCACGTCGACTACCTGCACGACGGGCACCTGCACCGTACCCATGACGGACACGTGGATGAGTGCAGCGGCCAGGCGCACGCCGTTGACGGAGCTCATGACCACGAGCACGGGGACGGCTGCGGTCACGCCACCGTGCAGCACGGAGACCACGTCGACTACGTGCACGGGGCCCACCGCCACGCGCCTCATGACGGCCACTACGACGAGCACTGAACGTCCAGGAGGCTGAATCCGGCCCCTCCACGCAGCTCCACGTGAGCCCGGAGTCCGGCTTTCTGTCTAGCGGGTCGACCCGGCGGCGCGGCGGCGACGGTGGACGCCCGTTCGGCGTCCGGCGGGGCCCTCCTCACTGCCACCGTCGTCGCCTTGGCCAACCTGGTCCCAGTCACGATCCTCGTGGTGGATGTGGTCTCCTCGTCCCGGCGATAGCGCGGCGGCGCGGTGCCGGCCGGCCGTGCTCGGGCGACAGGAGCAGGTCCGCGCGGGACGTCGTCGTGGCCCGGTCGGAGCACGTGACGGCGACCTCCAGGCAGAGATGTCCGCCGCTGCCGAGCACCGGGCTCATCCCAGGTCGTGCGCTCACCCTGGTCATCCTCGCCGCCCCCGGGGGAAGCGTCGAGCTCGTGGAAACCATGACCGGCATCGTGGATGTGGCCGAGTGGTTCAGCATGGGGGAGCGGGCGCAGCTGATCGCGGGATCTCCGCCGTTGCCCGGGTGGCCAGCCGACCTGGCGACATGGCGGCTGTGACGAGCTGTTGGGCACAGCTGTGCGAGGGTGGCGGGGTACTGGCGGCCTCTGCACCGGAGTGGACCACCTCTCGTGACCCAGGACATCCGGCGCAGCTCGGAACGCTCCCATCGGGCGAGGGGCTTCGGGCATCCGGGGCGGATCATTGCCAGCGCGTTCGCCGCCGCCGTCGCCGTGGGCACCGGGCTGCTCTCGCTGCCGGTTGCGAAGGCCGGGGAGGGTGGCGCGGACTTCCTGACCGCGCTGTTCCACGCGACCTCGGCCGTCTGCGTGACCGGGCTGGTCACGGTGGACACCGGCACCTACTGGTCGGGGTTCGGGCAGGTGGTGATCCTGCTGCTCATCCAGGTCGGCGGGCTGGGCATCATGACGCTGGCCACCCTCTTCGCGCTGCTGATGTCCCGGCGTCTGGGGTTGCGGGCGCGGCTGATCGCCCAGGCGGAGACCAAGACGCTGAGCGTCGCCGACGTGCGCCGGGTCATCGGCCGGGTCGTGGTCTTCAGCCTCGCGACGGAGGCCGTGGTCGCCGTGGTGCTGACGGTGCGGTTCGCCACCGGGTACGAACACTCGCTGCCGTCCGCGGCCTACTTCGGCGTGTTCCACGCCGTCTCGGCGTTCAACAACGCCGGCTTCTCGCTCAACTTCGACAGCCTGATCCCCTACGTGACCGATCCGTGGATCAGCCTGACCATCTGCGCCGCGGTCATCCTCGGCGGGCTCGGCTTTCCGGTCGTGTTCGAGCTGGCCCGGGCCTGGCGGCGGCCGAAGACCTGGTCCGTGCTCACCCGGATCACCGTGATCGTCACCGTCGCACTGCTGGTCGTCGGAACCGCCGGGATGCTGGTCGCCGAGGGAGGTGACCCCGACACGCTGGGCCCGCTGAGCGCCGGCGCGAAGGTGCTGGCCGCTTTCACCGCGGCGGTGATGCCGCGCACCGCGGGGCTCAACAATCTCGACATCGCCGCCTACCAGCCCGAGACGCTGCTGCTCACCGACGCGCTGATGTTCATCGGCGGCGGCAGCGCGGGCACTGCGGGCGGCATCAAGGTCACCACCTTCGGCTTGCTGGCCTACGTGCTCTGGGCGGAAATGCGCGGGGATCCCGACGTCGAGGTGGGCCGCCGCCGGGTGCCGGACACGAACCAGCGCCAGGCGCTGGCCATTGCGCTGTTGGGCATCGGCCTGGTCGCGGTCGCCACCTTCCTGATGCAGGCGCTGACCGACTTCGGCTTCGACCAGGTGGCCTTCGAGGTGATTTCGGCGTTCGCGACCGTCGGGCTGTCCACGGGCATCACCGCCGACCTGCCTCCGGCCGCACAGGTCCTCCTCGTGCTGCTCATGTTCGTCGGCAGGATCGGGCCGCTCACCCTGGCATCCGGGCTGGCGCTGCGGGAGCGTGCCCGCCGCCACCGACTCCCCGAGGAGAGGACCATCGTTGGCTAGCCACAAGGAACCCGTCGCCGTCATCGGCCTCGGCCGGTTCGGCACCGCACTCGCCCTCGAGCTCGCCCGCGGCGGAACCGAGGTGCTCGCCGTCGACGCCCGCCCCGACATCGTGCAGCGGCTGTCCGGCCAGCTGGGTCACGTGGTCACCGCTGACTCCACCGACCCCGACGCGCTCACTGAGATCGGCATCGCCGACTTCAACCGGGTCGTCGTCGCGATCGGCAACGACCTGGAGGCCAGCATCCTCACCACCGCGCTGCTGACCGAGCTGAAGATCCGCGACATCTGGGCCAAGGCCATCAGCCGCCAGCAGGCGACCATCCTCGAGCGCATCGGCGCCCACCACGTCGTATTGCCCGAGCAGGACATGGGCGAGCGGATAGCGCACCTGGTCGCCGGCCGTCTGCTCGACTGGGTGGAGCTGGACCCGCAGTGGGTGTTCGCCAAGACCCGGCCGCCGCGGGAGATCGTCGGCGTGCCGCTCGGGGAGACCGGGCTGCGCAAGAAGCACCGCGTCACCGTCGTCTCGGTCAAGCCGGAGAACAAGACCAGCTACACCCATGCCGACTACGACACCGTGCTCAGCTACGGCAGCGTGATCGTCATCGCCGGCCGACCCGACGACGTCGAGCATTTCGTCGAACTCCAGTGAGCATCGGTTCTCCGACCGGCGTCGGCGCATGGCGGGCACAGGACGACGGCGCCCAGGAGGAGGACCACGATCCCGGCCGCCCCCAGCGGCTACGCCCCGCGCGTGGAGGCTGCGGCCCGGGTGCCAGAGCCGGGACAACGCCACGTAGAAGGCGACGACACCGATCATCAGGGCCAGGTAGAGCACTTGCGCCGGGCGGTCGACAAGGCCGGTGACGCCGCTGTCCTCCCCGCTCAGCCGGCGAGGTCGCGGTGGGCGTAACGGCGGCATCCCGCCAGGGCAATCTGGCCCGCTGGGCGACGGCTGTCCCCGACTACGCGGGTGACGTCTCGACCTACCGCCTCTACGTCGTGAACCACGAGGTTGATCACGCGCTCGGCAACAGGGCGCATCCGCTGGCTCCCGGCCCGGGCCAGCTGGCGCCGGTGATGCAGCAGCAGACTCTCGGCCTGAACGGTCGCGTGAAGAACCCCTGGCCCTACCCCTGATCGTGTCGGGGGCGGTGCAGCGGCGGTCCTCTCACGTCGTCCGACGGTGCGTTGGGTCCTCCTGCCAGTTCCACCCTGCCTGCTCCAGGGCGGCGAGATCGGCGAACAGGCTCTCCGTGGTCAGCAGTGTGGCGGGAGCGCCCTGTTCCACGACGCGGCCTGCACCGACGACGAGGACGTGGTCGGCGTCCCGGGCGGTGGCGAGCCGGTGGGCGACCGTCAGCACGGCGGCTCCGCGGGGGAGGACGCGGTCGTGCAGCGCTTCGCGGAACGCCGCGTCGCTCGCCCCGTCCACGACGGAGGTGGCCTCGTCGAGGAGCAGCACGCCTGGGTCGGTCACCAGTGCCCGGGTCAGCGCGAGCAGTTGGCGTTGGCCGGCGGAGAGCTGGAGGCCGCGGCCGGTCTCCGAGAGCAGGGTGTCGTACCCGTCGGGCAGGGCCTCGATGAACGAGTCGGCTCCGGCGGTGCGAGCGGCGCGGCAGACCTGCGCGGCCGTCATTTCCGGGTCGCCGAGGGTGATGTTGGTCGTGATGGTGCCGCTGAACAGGGCGGCGGTCTGGGGGACGTAGCCGAGCAGGGCCCGGCGAGTGCGGTCGTCCAGGGCGCGGGGATCGGCGCCGGCGAGGGTGACCCGTCCGGTCCACGGCGTGTGCAGCCCCACCAGCAGCGACAGGATGCTCGACTTGCCGGCGCCGGTCCGCCCGACGATCGCGACGTGCTGACCGGGGTGGACGGTGAGGCTGATCTCGTGCAGGACCGGTCGGCCGGGGAGGTAGCCGAAGGTGACGTCCTCGACCGTGATGACCGGCTGGGTGCTCGCGCGGGCAGCGGGGGGCAGGCTCGGGGCCGCCGGGGCCGGGGGACTGGCGGCCGTCTGGCTGGGCCGGCCGACGTCGGCGGGCAGCTCGAGGACGGCGAAGACCCGCTCGGCGCCGGCGAGGGCGGCCTGCACGGTCTGCCACTCGTCGCCGAGGTTGATCAGTGGGGTGAAGAAGCGGGCGAAGAGCAGCACGAAGGCGGTCAGGGTGCCGATGCTCACGCCGATCGCCGTGAATGCGTCGCGCCCGCCGAGCCACAGCAGCAGGGCGGTGACGACGGCGGCGAGCACGCCGAGGATGGGTGCGTAGTAGGCGTTGAACAGCACCGACTTGTTGCTGGCTCGCAGCCAGCCGAGCAGGGCGTGGCGGAACCGCTCGGCGAAGGCGTGCTGGCGGCCGAAGGCGCGGATGACGTCGATGCCGGTGAGGTCCTCGGCGAGGCGGGCGTTGACCGCGCCGACCGCGCTGCGGGTGGTGCGTTCGGCGTCGCGGACCCGGCGGCGCAGCACGTTGGTGATCACGACCAGCGGCGGGACGACCAGGGCGGCGACCGCGGCGAGGGCCGGGCTGAGCACGGTCATGGCGACGGCCACGGTGGCCAGCCGGACGACCTGGCCGAGCAGGGTGGCGACCGAGGAGGAGAACAGGTCGTCGATGGTGTCGATGTCGGCGGTGGTGCGGGAGATGGAGTCCCCGGCCGGGGTGCGGTCGTGGTAGTCGACCGGCAGGGCGAGTAGGTGGCCGAACAGCCGCGCGCGCAGCGTGGCGAGGCTGCGCTGGGCGACGGTGGCGGCGAGGTAGCCGTAGCCGGCGGTGAGCGCCGCGACCGCCGTGGCCGCGGCGAGGTAGACGACCGCGGCGGTGCCGAGGCCGCGGGGGTCGCCGGGGGTCAGGTTGTGGTCGATGACGTGCCGGACGACCAGCGGCGGCACGAGCTCGAGCACGGCGGCGGCGAGGACCAGGGCGCCCAGCAGCGCCAGCCGGCCGCGCAAGGGTGCGGCCAGTCGGCGCAGATGCGGGCCGAGCCGCACCGCCGGCCCGGACTCCGCCGCGGCGGCAGGCTGCTGCCCGGCTCGCAGGTCCGCGGTCACCGGGGTCGCTCCGGTCCGGCCGCCAGTTCGAGGCCGGGTCGCCCGCGGCCGCCCGGTAGTGGCGTTGCGCGCGCAGGATCCGGGCGTACAGGCCGCCGGCGGCGGCCAGCTGCTCGTGCGTGCCGGCCTCGGCGATCCGGCCGGAGTCGAGGACCGCCACGAGGTCGGCGGCCGGCAACGAGGCCAGCCGGGTGGAGACCAACAAGACCGTCGCCTGGTGCTCGACCGGCGCCTCCGGACCGACGGCGGCCCGCAGCGCGTCCACGATCCTCGCCTCGGTGCGCAGGTCGAGGGCGGAGAACGGGTCGTCGAGGACGAGCAGCCGCGGCCGGGCGAGCGGGGCTGCGAGCGCGCGGGCCAGCGCGATCCGCTGGCGCTGCCCGCCTGAGCCTGAATCCACCGATTCGGAGTCGGTAGTGCAGGGGACGGTTTCTTGATCTTGGTTTCGGTGGGTGGGCGTGCGTGGGCCGGGACCTGGGTTTCCGA
>NZ_SSXB01000059.1:0-26256 GCF_021698995.1 Blastococcus sp. KM273129
GAGCCGGTTGCCCGCGACGAGCAGCGGGGCCAGCCGGTCGATCAGCTGCGGGCCGAACGCGCCGTCGAGCCGCTCGGCGGCCAGGTCGTCCAGCGCGGCCACCAACCGGCCGATCGCGCCATCCGCACTTGTCGAACGCATGTACGAACAGTACCGCGAACCACCGCCGCCCGCGACATGAAAGTGCAGGTCAGCCGTTCGTCCACAGATGACAGCAGGGTGTTGACACCGACGCCGCACCCTCGCCGTTACGGTCGACCGTCAGCCGTCGCCCCGAGAACCGGAGGGGCTGGGCCGGTTACGGACGGCGACGCAGCCGGTGGAACGCCGCTCCCTGCCTCCCGCGCGCTGCTCCTGCCGGGTGAGCGGGGTCGGGCGGGGGCCGCAGCCAGTGGAGAATGGCCACCATGACCCACGTGCTCGAGCCCGACGCGCTGCCCGGGGCGACCCCCGCGGTGCACGCGCCGTTGCCGCCGTACGACGACGTGACCCGCTCCGACGCGGCGTTCCGCGCCTTCCTGCACGGCCTGCCCGGCGTGGACCAGGTCGGCGCCGAGGCGCGTGCGGCCCAGCTCGGCACCCGGTCGATCAAGACCACCTCGAAGGCGTGGGCGATCGACACCGCCATCTCGATGGTCGACCTCACCACCCTCGAGGGCGCCGACACCCCGGGGAAGGTGCGCAGCCTCGCGGCCAAGGCCCGGCAGCCCGACCCGTCGGACCCGAGCTGTCCGCAGGTCGCCGCCGTCTGCGTCTACGGCGACCTCGCCGGCGCGGCCCGGGAGGCGCTCGCGGGCACCGGCATCCACGTCGCCGCCGTCGCCACCGCCTTCCCCAGCGGGCGCGCCAGCCGTGCGGTGAAGATCGCCGACGTCCGGGACGCCGTGGAGAACGGCGCCGACGAGATCGACATGGTCATCGACCGCGGCGCCTTCCTCACCGGCCGCTACCTCGACGTCTACGAGGAGATCGTCGCGGTCAAGGAGGCGTGCGAGGGTGCGCACCTCAAGGTCATCCTCGAGACCGGCGAGCTCAAGACGCTGGACAACGTCCGCCGCGCGAGCTGGATCGCGATGCTCGCGGGCGGCGACTTCATCAAGACCTCCACCGGCAAGATCAGCCCGGCGGCCACGCTGCCGGTCGGCCTGGTGATGCTCGAGGCGGTCCGCAACTTCCGCATCGCCACCGGCCGACAGGTCGGCTTCAAGCCCGCCGGCGGCATCAGGACGACGAAGGACGCCGTCAAGCACCTGGTGATGATCAACGAGACGGCCGGCCCCGACTGGCTGGACCCCGACTGGTTCCGCTTCGGCGCGTCCAGCCTGCTCAACGACCTCCTGCTGCAGCGGCAGAAGCTGCGCACCGGCCACTACTCCGGCCCCGACTACGTCACGGTGGACTGACCCCGCATGAGCACCTCCACGCCGCCCAGCCCGGCCCGGCCGGTCTTCGAGTACGCCCCCGCCCCCGAGTCGCGGTCGATCGTCAGCATCGCGCCGTCCTACGGCCTGTTCGTCGACGGCGAGTTCGTCGACGGGACCGGCGAGCCGTTCAAGACGGTCAACCCGGCCACCGAGGAGGTGCTCACCGAGGTCTCCGCCGCCAGCGAGGCCGACGTCGACCGCGCCGTCCGCGCCGCCCGCCGGGCCTTCGAGAAGACCTGGGGCCCGATGCGCCCCGCCGACCGCGGCAAGTACCTGTTCCGCATCGCCCGGCTGCTGCAGGAGCGCGCCCGCGAGTTCGCCGTCCTGGAGTCGCTGGACAACGGCAAGCCGATCCGGGAGTCGCGCGACGTCGACGTCCCGCTGGCCGCGGCGCACTTCTTCTACCACGCGGGCTGGGCCGACAAGCTGGAGCACGCGGGCCTGGGCCCGGCCCCGAAGCCGCTGGGCGTGGCCGGCCAGGTCATCCCGTGGAACTTCCCGTTGCTGATGCTGGCGTGGAAGGTCGCCCCCGCCCTCGCGACCGGCAACACCGTCGTCCTCAAGCCGGCCGAGACCACCCCGCTCACCGCGCTGCTCTTCGCCGAGGTCTGCCGCCAGGCCGACCTCCCCGCGGGCGTGGTCAACATCGTGACCGGCGCCGGTGACACCGGCCGGGCGGTCGTCGAGCACGGCGACGTCGACAAGGTGGCGTTCACCGGCTCCACCGAGGTGGGCCGCTCGATCGCCCGCGCGGTCGCCGGGACAGCCAAGAGGCTCACCCTCGAGCTCGGCGGCAAGGCCGCGAACATCGTGTTCGACGACGCCCCGATCGACCAGGCCGTCGAGGGCATCGTCCAGGGCATCTTCTTCAACCAGGGGCACGTCTGCTGCGCGGGCTCCCGGCTGCTGGTGCAGGAGTCGATCCACGACGAGGTCATCGCCTCGCTCCAGCGCCGCATCGGCACCCTGCGCGTCGGCGACCCGCTGGACAAGAACACCGACATCGGCGCGATCAACTCGGCCGAGCAGCTCGCCCGCATCCGGGAGCTGTCGGACATCGGCGAGGCCGAGGGCGCGCAGCGCTGGCAGCCGGCCTGCGACCTGCCGGCCAAGGGCTACTGGTTCCCGCCGACGGTCTTCACCGACGTCTCCCCCGCGCACCGCATCGCCCGCGACGAGGTGTTCGGCCCGGTGCTGAGCGTGCTCACCTTCCGCACGCCCGACGAGGCGGTCGCCAAGGCGAACAACTCCACCTACGGGTTGTCGGCGGGCATCTGGAGCGAGAAGGGCTCGCGGATCCTCAAGATCGCCGACCAGCTGCGGGCCGGCGTCGTGTGGGCCAACACCTTCAACAAGTTCGACCCGACGTCGCCCTTCGGCGGCTACAAGCAGTCCGGCTACGGCCGCGAGGGCGGCCGGCACGGGCTGGCCGCCTACCTGAAGGGGAACGACCAGTGATCGGGAACGACCGGCTCGCCGTCCGGAAGACCTACAAGCTGTACGTGAACGGGGCCTTCCCGCGCTCGGAGAGCGGCCGCACCTACGAGGTCACCGACGCGAAGGGCCACTTCCTGGCCAACGTCTCCCGGGCCTCCCGCAAGGACGCCCGGGACGCCGTCGTCGCCGCCCGGGCCGCCTTCCCGAAGTGGTCGGGCGCCACCGCCTACAACCGCGGCCAGGTGCTCTACCGGGTGGCCGAGGTGATGGAGGGCCGGCACGTCCAGTTCTGCGAGGAGGTGGCGGCCGGCGAGGGGCTGTCGTCCTCCAGGGCGCGCGCCGCCGTCGACGCCGCCATCGACCGCTGGGTCTGGTACGCCGGGTGGACCGACAAGCTGGCGTCCGTCCTCGGCGGGGCCAACCCGGTGGCCGGCCCCTACTTCGACTTCAGCCTGCCCGAGCCGACCGGCGTGGTCGCCGTGCTCGCCCCGCAGCAGTCCAGCCTGCTCGGGCTGGTCAGCGTGCTCGCGCCCGTGCTCGCCACCGGCTGCACCGCCGTCGTCGTCACCTCCGAGCAGCGGCCCATCCCGGCCGTCACGCTCGGCGAGGTGCTGGCGACCAGCGACGTCCCCGGCGGCGTGGTCAACCTGCTCACCGGCGACGCCGAGGAGCTGGGCCCCTGGCTGGCCGAGCACGCCGACGTCGACGCCGTCGACCTCACCGGCGCCCCGGCCGGCCGCGCGATG
This sequence comes from Blastococcus sp. KM273129, assembly GCF_021698995.1. Classification (NCBI taxonomy): domain Bacteria; kingdom Bacillati; phylum Actinomycetota; class Actinomycetes; order Geodermatophilales; family Geodermatophilaceae; genus Blastococcus; species Blastococcus sp. KM273129. The sequence goes on from NZ_SSXB01000059.1 coordinate 3,608, forward strand.
GAGTTCGAGCGGGAGGCGGCCGGCACGATCAAGCGCGTCGTCCGCCCGCCGGTCACCGAGCCGGACTGGACCGCCGACCCCGGCCTCTCCCGCATGACCCCCTTCCTCGAGACGAAGACGGTCTGGCACCCGATGGGCGTGTGAACGGCGGCCGGTGACCTCGCAGGAGGTCACCGGCCGCCGTCGCACTACCCTCGCCCCGTGCCTCATTTCGACGTCGTCGTCCTCGGTGCCGGCCCCGGTGGGTACGTCGCCGCCATCCGCGCCGCCCAGCTCGGCAAGAGCGTGGCGGTGGTCGAGTCGCAGTACTGGGGCGGGGTCTGCCTCAACGTGGGCTGCATCCCGTCCAAGGCGCTGCTGCGCAACGCCGAGTTGGCCCACCTGGTGCGCGACGGCGCGAAGACCTTCGGCATCTCCGGTGACGTCTCCTTCGACTACGGCGCCGCCTTCGACCGCAGCCGCACGGTCGCCGAGGGCCGGGTCAAGGGCGTGCACTTCCTGATGAAGAAGAACGGCATCACCGAGTTCGACGGCCGTGGCACCTTCACCGACCCGCACACCCTCCAGGTGGCGCTCAACGCCGGTGGCGAGGAGACCGTCACCTTCGAGAACGTGATCATCGCGACCGGGGCGCACACCCGGTTCCTGCCGGGCACGGAGCTCTCCGAGCGCGTCGTCACCTACGAGGAGCAGATCCTCAGCCGCGACCTGCCGCGCAGCATCATCATCGCCGGCGCCGGCGCGATCGGCGTCGAGTTCGCCTTCGTGCTCCGGAACTACGGCGTGCAGGTCACGATCGTCGAGTACGCCGACCGCATGCTGCCGCTGGAGGACGCCGCCGTCTCCAAGGAGCTGGCGAAGGCCTACCGCAAGCTCGGCGTCGAGGTGCTCACCTCCACCAAGGTCGAGCGGATCGACGACACGGGCGACCAGGTCACGGTCACCGTCTCCGACGCCAAGGGCAGCCGCGAGCTGCATGCGGACAAGGTGATGCAGGCGATCGGGTTCCAGCCGCGGGTCGACGGCTACGGCCTGGAGAAGCTGGGCGTGGAGCTGACCGACCGCGTCCGCGCGATCGCCATCGACGACCGGATGCGCACCAACGTGCCGCACGTCTACGCCATCGGCGACGTCACCGCCAAGCTCATGCTGGCCCACGTGGCCGAGGCCCAGGGCGTCGTCGCCGCCGAGACCATCGCCGGCGCGGAGACGATGGAGCTGGACTACGTGATGATGCCGCGGGCTACCTTCTGCTCGCCGCAGGTCGCCAGCTTCGGCTACACCGAGGCCCAGGCCCGCGAGCTGGCCGACGAGCGCGGCTGGAAGGTCAAGGTCGCCCAGTTCCCGTTCACCGCCAACGGCAAGGCGCAGGGCCTCGCCGAGCCCGGCGGCTTCGTCAAGCTGATCGCCGACGAGACCTACGGCGAGCTGCTCGGCGGCCACCTGGTCGGCCCCGAGGTCACCGAGCTCCTGCCCGAGCTCACGCTCGCCCAGAAGTGGGACCTCACCGCCACCGAGCTGGCCCGGAACGTGCACGCCCACCCCACGCTGAGCGAGGGGCTGCAGGAGGCGATCCACGGCCTCGCCGGCCACATGATCAACCTCTGAGGACGGCGGCCCGGCCCGGAGGTGCGCCTCCGGGCCGACAGGGCAGGATGGGCGGGTGGCCAGGCCCAGCATCGTCCCCATCGCACTGACCCTCGACGACCGCACGGGGTACACCCTGTGGGCTCCGCCGTGGGAGGAGGACGGCGAGGAGTGGCAGGCGTTCCTGGGGACCACCGAGGGCGACACCGCGACGGTCCACCTCTTCCCCACCCCGGCGAAGCTCGCCGCCTTCTGCCGCACGCGCACCGACCACGACCTCGCCGACCACCCGGTCTGGCCGGTCGTCGCCGGGCTCGGGGCCGCCGACCTGACCCCCGACGACGACCACCGGTACGACCTCGACGGGGTGTACGACATCGCCGCCGAGAACCCCGACCGGTGGGCGGTGGAGGAGCTCGCCGCGACCGTCGACATCGTCAGCCGGCTGGCCGAGTGCCTGGACACCACCGACGAGGACGACGACGAGGAGCAGTTCGAGGCCGTCGCGGAGTTCGCCGCCAAGCCGGAGATCGGCTCGCTCGGGCTCGGCGTGGAGGCCTTCGCCGGGCGTTCCGGCGAGGACGCCTGGATCGGCGTCGGCAGCGTCTTCGACGAGCTGTGGGAGGACGTCGTCGAGGAGCTCTCCGACCACTTCGACTGGACCGGTGGCGGCACCGCCGCGGTCGAGGAGTACCCGTCGGCCTCCGAGTCCGGCGACGACGAGGCCGTCGAGGACGACGACCTCCCCGAGCAGGCCGACGTCGCGGCTGCCGAGCCCGCGGGCGCGACCGCCGCGCCGGCGTCCGGCGGTCCCGGGGTGAGCACCATCGCGCGCGGCAGCCGGGTCACCGCCTCCCCCGCCGCGGTCGCGGCCGCCGCGGAGTTCTGGGAGGCCGTCGGCATCCTGCCGGTCGAGATCGTCGTCCCGGAGGGGGCCGGGGTGACCCTCCGCTGCTACGTCGACGACGTCGCCCGCTTCCTCGGCCGCGACGGCGAGGTGTTCCTCTTCGACACCCCCGCCGACCTGGCCCGCTTCTGCGCCTCCGACGAGCGGCACGACCTGGTCGAGATCGCCTCGTGGCCCGAGGTGGCCGACACCGACACGCCGCCGCTGCCGGCCGAGCAGGACCGCTACGACCTCACCGAGCTCTCCGAGGTGCTGGCCGAGGTCGCCGACGGCGCCACCGGGCTGGTCCCCCACCGCGCCCTCGTGCAGCCGGCCGAGGGCGCGCGCGACCTCGCGGAGCACGCGGGCCTCACCCGGGTGGAGGAGCTGCTGGCCCCCACGGCCCCGCTGGGCAGGGCACTGGCCCGCGCCGACCACCAGCCCGAGGAGCCGCTGGACGCCGCGGAGGCCGCGCGGCTGCGCACCGACTGGGACGAGGTCGTCACCGCGGTCGGCGGCGTGCTCGTCCACCGCGACTAGCAGGGACGGCGAAGGCCCGCCCCGGAGATACGGGACGGGCCTTCGCCGGTGCCCCGGCCCCATCACCGCGAGCGGTGAGGGGGACGGGGTCTCGCTCAGCCCTGGCGCGGGGGGCGACCCGCGCGCTCGCCACCGAACCGGCGGTCACCGCCGCCGGGCCGGCCGGACCGCTCGCCGCCGGAGCGGTTGCGGTCGCCGTAGGAGCGGCGCGGGCCCCCGCGGTGGCCGCCACCGGGACGGTCGCCGTCGCGGCGCGGACGGCCGCCGGGGCCCCCGGAGCGACGCGAGTCGCGGGCCGGGCGCTCGACCGGCTCGACGTGCACGCCGCTGGCGACGAGCTCGGCGATCTCCTGGTCGCCCGGGGTGATCCGGCGCAGCGCCGGGTCGACCTTGGCCTGGCGGAAGCGCCGCTTGGACTGGCCGACCTGGTCGGGCAGCAGCAGCGACACGACCACGCCGGCCGCACCCGCGCGGGCCGTGCGGCCCGAGCGGTGCAGGTAGGTCTTGGAGTCCGCCGGCGGGTCGTAGTGCAGGACCAGCGAGACGTCGTCGACGTGGATGCCGCGGGCGGCGACGTCGGTGGCCACGAGCACCGGCGAGCGCGCGTCGGTGAACGCCTCCAGCGCCCGCTTGCGGGCCGACTGCGGCAGCCCGCCGTGGATGGCCGCGGCCTTGACCCCCGCTTCGAGCAGGTGCTCGGTGAGCCGGTCGGCCCCCAGCTGGGTGCGGACGAAGATGATGGTCCGGCCCGGGCGGGCGGCCAGCTCCTTGGTCAGCGCGACCTTGTCGCGGAAGGCCAGCGTGTAGGCGCGGTGCTCGGCCGGCGGGGCGTCGTCCCCGGGGCGCTTGACCTCGTGCCGGGCCGGGTCCTTGAGGTAGCGGCGCACCAGGGCGTCGACCTCGCCGTCCAGCGTCGCCGAGAACAGCAGGCGCTGGGCGTCGGCCGCGGTCTGGTCCAGCAGCTCCTTGACCACCGGCAGGAAGCCGAGGTCGGCCATGAAGTCCGCCTCGTCGAGGACGGTGACCACGACCTCGGCGAGGGTGGCCTCGCCCTGGCTGATCAGGTCCTGCAGCCGGCCGGGGGTGGCGATGAGGACGTCGACACCGCGGCGCAGCTGCTGGATCTGGCGGTACATCGGCGCGCCGCCGTAGACGGTGGCGAGCTGCACCCCGATGGCCTGGCCGAGAGGGGCCAGGTTGTCGTGCACCTGCTGGGCGAGCTCACGGGTCGGCACGAGGACCAGCCCGCGGGGCGCGCGGCGACCGTGCTTCACCTCCGCGCCGAGGCGCGCGAGCAGCGGCAGGCCGAAGGCGAGGGTCTTGCCCGAGCCGGTGGCGGCCTTGCCGAGGACGTCGCGCCCGGCGAGCGCGTCGGGCAGGGCCGAGGTCTGGATGGCGAAGGGGTGGCGGATGCCGCGCCGCTCGAGCGCGGTCACCAGCTGCTGGGGCAGACCCAGCTGGCCGAAGGTGGGACCGGCCGGCGCCTCGGGCGCCTGGACGGGGGTGGTGTCGCCCTCGTTCGACTCGATCGGGGCAGGGTGGATCAACGTCATGCGGGGTGGGGCTCCGATACTGCTCGGAGCGCGTCCCGTGGAAGAGGAGAGCCCCGGCGAGTGCCGGTGTCCTCACTTGGCGATCAGCTGCGCCCGGGAGGGCGCGGGGATCTGCACGGATGCGCTCGTTCCCGGACCGACCGTCCGGGAGGATGACCGGCCTTGTGCCGGTGCTCCTACCGTAGCAGCGGAGATCTCGGCGCCATTCCTGCCAGCGGGCGTGACGGCCCCCACCCCGAGCCGATCAGTCCGCGTCCTCGTCCCGGCCGGCCGACACCGCCAGCACCCCCTCGAGGTCGGCGAGCCGGGCGGCGAGCGTCGTCACCGGCCCGGTGCCCTCCAGGGTCAGCCGGACCGTGGCCTGCGGAACGCCGCCGCGCTGCTCGGCCTCGAGCGCCGTCTCCAGTTCCCGCACGGTGAATCCCTGCTGCGTGCACTCGGCGAGGGCCCGGCGCAGCACGCCCTCGCCGTCCCGGTACGTGAGCACCAGCGGGTAGGTGTGCGCGGCCCGGCCCGAGAGCCGGCGGGCCAGCGGGGTGAACGCGTAGGCGATGAGCAGGTGCCCGGCCGTGGCGACGACGGCGTACGCCCACAGCCCCGCCCCCGCGGCCATCCCGACGGCCGCGGTGAGCCAGACGACGGCCGCGGTGGTCAGCCCCCGGACGGCGTCGCGGCGCACGAAGATCAGCCCGCCGCCGATGAAGCCCAGCCCGGACACGACCTGGGCGGCGATGCGGGAGTCCCCGAACTCCGCCCGGCTGATGACCATGAACAGGGCCGCGGCGAACCCGACGATGGTGAGCGTGCGCAACCCGGCCGCCTTCTGCCGCAGTTCCCGCTCGAACCCGATGAGCGCGGAGAGCGCGAAGGCCACTCCCAGGTCGGCCAGCCGGCCCCACGACTGCCCGGTCGCCTCGGCCAGCAGGAGCTCCACGGGTCAGCCCCGCAGCGCGGTGTACCCGGGGCGGACCACGTCGTCGAGGAGCCGCCGGCGCTCGTCGTCCGGCAGGAACGCCCCGGCGAGCGCGCGTTCGGTGACCGCCTGCACGTCGTCCCACGTCCAGCCGTGCGTCGTCGCGACGTCGGTGACCTCGCTGGTCAGCGACACCCCGCTCATCAGCCGGTTGTCCGTGTTGAGCGTGACGGCGAAGCCCAGTCGGTGCAGGCGGTCCACCGGGTGCTCGGCGAGCGAGGGGTAGGCGCCGGTCTGGACGTTCGACGAGGGCGCGACCTCCAGGGTGACCTGGGTGTCGCGGACCCGCTGCGCGACCGGGCCGAGGGTGCCGTCCGCGGCGACCTCGTCGGCGATGCGCACGCCGTGCCCGAGCCGCTCGGCGCCGGCACCGTCCAGCGCGGCCACGATGCTCGCGATACCGGCCGCCTCCCCGGCGTGCACGGTCCGGTGCGCCCCTGCGCGGTCCAGCAGGGCGATCGCGGCGGGGATGCGGTCGGGCGGGAAGCCGTCCTCGGGGCCGGCGAGGTCGAAGCCGACGACGCCGGCGTCGCGGTAGCGGACGACCAGGTCGGCGACGTCCTCCCAGCGGTCCTCCTGCCGCATGGCGCACAGCAGCGTGCCGATGCGCACGGGGGTACCGGCAGCGGCGGCGTCCCGGCTGCCCCGGGCGTAGCCGTCGAGCATCGCCTCGACCGCCGCCTCCAGCGGCATCCCGCCGGTGAGCAGTTCGGGCGCCATGCGCACCTCGGCGTACACGACGCCGTCCGCGGCGAGGTCGAGCGCGCACTCCCGGGCCACCCGTGCCACGGCGTCGGGTGTCTGCATCACGGCGACCGTGTGCGCGAACGTCTCCAGGTACCGGACGAGCGAGCCGGAGTCCGCCGCCTCGCGGAACCAGCGGCCGAGCGACCCGGCGTCCGCCGCCGGGAGCTCGCGGTAGCCGATCTCGTCGGCCAGGTCGAGCACCGTCTGCGACCGCAGCCCGCCGTCCAGGTGGTCGTGGAGGAGGACCTTCGGGGCGCGGCGGACGTTCTCGGCGGTCAGCGGTGCAGGCACGGAGGAACGCTACCTGTCACACCGAGGGGGCCCCGGAGGGGTCCGCGCAGGGACGACGGATGCGCTCAGCGCAACGGCCGCGGTCTCACCGGTCCTGCCAGCGGAAGGTGCGGACGCAGAGCAGCAGCCCCAGCACGCACCAGATCCCGAGCACGACCGCGACCGTGACCAGCTCCCACGAGCCCGCCGGTTCCCGGGCGGCGAGCGCGTCGGGCAGGAACACCGAGCGCAGGCCCTGGGCCAGCCATTTCACGGGGAAGACCGCGGCGACGTCCTGCAACCACCCCGGCACCTGGTCGAAGGGCATGAAGACGCCGGAGATGAACTCCAGCACCAGCGCGATCGGCGTGACCGTCGCCGACGCCGAGCGGGAGTTGCGGGCCAGCGAGGAGACCGCGATGCCGAGCAGCGTGCAGGCCGCCGCGCCCAGCACGGTGACCCAGGCGAAGGTGACCCAGTCCGCGCCGGTGGGCAGGTCGATGCCGAACACGAGGACACCGACGACCAGCAGCAGGACGATCGTCGCGATGGTCACCGCGACCACCTGGGCGACCTTGCCGACGAAGTAGGCGGTCTTGGGCATCGGGCTGCCGGCCAGCGCCTTCAGGGTGCCGTCGGAGCGCTCGCCGGCGATGTGGATCGCCATGTTCTGCAGGCTGGCGCCGACGATGCCGGCGGCGATGACCCCTGCCATGAAGTACTGCGGGAAGTCCACGCCGGAGCCCAAGTCGTAGTCGAGGACCGCGCCGAGCCCGAGCAGGAGGATGACCGGGAAGACCAGCGTGAAGACGACCGACTCCCGCTGGCGGAAGAACTCCTTGAGCTCCACGCCGGCGCGGGTCCGGGAGACCCGGGCGACCGAGGGCAGGGCGGCGCGCCCCGGTGCGGTGGTGCTCACGAGCGGTCCCCGATCATCTTGAGGTAGACGTCCTCGAGCGTCGGCCGGCTGACGGCGAGGTCGGGCACCTCGCCCGGAAAGCGGGCGGCGAGCTCGGCGACGAAGGCGGTGGGGGTGGCGGTCTCGGCGGTGCGCCGGGCGCCGCCCTCGGTCCAGCTGACGACGGCGGGCGCGGTGCCGCGGCCCCCGAGGGCGGTGGGGACGGCGACCTCGGCGAGCTGGCCGTGGGCGATGACGCCGACCCGGTCGGCCAGCTCCTCCGCCTCGTCGAGGTAGTGGGTGGTGAGCAGCATCGTGGTGCCCAGCTCGCGCAAGGACCGGATCAGCGCCCAGAACTGGCGGCGCGCCTCCGGGTCGAACCCGGTCGTCGGCTCGTCGAGGAACAGCAGCCGGGGCCGGCCGACGATGCCCAGCGCCACGTCCAGCCGGCGCCGCTGCCCGCCGGAGAGGGTGCGACCGCGGGCCCCGGCCTTCTCGGTGAGGCCCACCAGCTCCAGCACCTCGTCGGGGTCGCGGGGGTCGGCGTAGTAGGAGGCCTGCGCGGACAGCAGCTCCCGCACCGAGAGCTGGCTGTCGCCCGCGCCGGACTGCAGCACGATGCCGAGCTCGGCCTTCCAGCGGCGACCGCCCCGGGCGGGGTCGACCCCGAGCACGCGCACCTCGCCGGCGTCCCGGTCGCGGTAGCCCTCGCAGATCTCGACCGTCGTCGTCTTCCCGGCCCCGTTGGGCCCCAGCAGCGCGAAGATCTCCCCGCGGCGGATGTCGAGGTCCAGGCCGTCGACGGCCGTCCGGTCGCCGTAGCGCTTGACCAGGCCGCGGATGGAGATGGCCGCCTCGGGGTCCACCGGCTCCCCCACGGGGCCCGCCGCGAGCTGGCGGGTGGTGGGGAGGAGGGAGTCCTTCTGCACGAGGGAACAGTCTCCCCCCTCGGCTCGGACCACCCGCGCCCCTCCCCCTGTGATCATGGCGCCGCGACCGCGGACGCGGGGCGACAGGTGGTCACGGCGTCATGGTCGAGGCGGGGTTCAGGCGGTGATGCGGTCGAGCACCAGCGGCAGCGGCTGCTCGCCCGAGTCCACGCCGATCGCGCCCTCGAGCGCCTCGAGCGCCCGCGGGATGCGGTCGGCGTCGTCGGTCTGCAGCTCGAGCAGCGGCTGGCCGGCGGTCACCCGCTCCCCCACGCCGGCGGTCCAGGTGATGCCCGCGGCCGCCGAGACCGGGTCCTCCTTGCGGGCCCGGCCGGCGCCCAGCCGCCAGGCGGCGACGCCCAGGGCGTAGGCGTCCAGCCGGGTGAGCGTGCCGTCGGCCAGCGCGGTGACCACGTGCCGCTCGGCGGGCTGCGGCAGCGGGGCGTCGGGATCCCCGCCCTGCGCGGCGATCATGCGGCGCCACACGTCCATGGCCCGCCCGTCGGCCAGCGCGTCGGCCGGGTCGACGTCGTCCCGCCCGGCGCCGGCCAGCATCTCCCGGGCCAGCGCGAGGGTCAGCTCGACGACGTCGGCCGGCCCGCCGCCGGCGAGCACCTCCACCGACTCGGCGACCTCGACCGCGTTGCCCGCGGCGCGGCCCAGCGGCCGGTCCATCGCCGTCACCAGCGCCACGGTGCGCACCCCGGCGGCCTCCCCGAGCCCGACCATCGTGCGGGCCAGCGTCCGGGCGTCACCGGCGTCCTTCATGAACGCGCCCGAGCCGGTCTTGACGTCGAGGACCAGCGCGTCGGCGCCCTCGGCGATCTTCTTGCTCATGATCGAGCTGGCGATCAGCGGGATCGACTCGACGGTGCCCGTGACGTCGCGCAGCGCGTACAGCAGCTTGTCCGCCGGGGCGAGGTCGTGGCCGGCCGCGCAGATGACCGCGCCGACGTCGCGGAGCTGCGCGAGGTAGGCCTCCTCGTGCACGTCCGCCCGCCAGCCGGGGATCGCCTCGAGCTTGTCCAGCGTGCCCCCGGTGTGGCCCAGACCCCGGCCGGAGAGCTGCGGGACGGCCACCCCGCAGGCGGCGACGAGCGGCGCCAGCGGCAGGGTGATCTTGTCGCCGACGCCGCCGGTGGAGTGCTTGTCGGCCGTCGGCCGGCCCAGCGAGGACAGGTCCTTGCGCTCGCCGGAGTCGATCATCGCCTGCGTCCAGGCGGCGAGCTCGTCGGCGGTCATCCCGCGGAAGAAGACCGCCATGAGCAGCGCGCTCATCTGCTCGTCGGGGACCTGGCCGCCGGTGTAGGCGCCGATCACCCAGCGGATCTGCTCGCCGGTGAGCGGGACGCCGTCCCGCTTGGCGCGGATGACGTCGATCGCGTCGTGCCCGGCCATCAGCCCTGCCCCCGCTCCGCCGCCGCGACCAGGTCGTCGGGACCGAAGGCGTCCGGCAGCACCTCGCGCATCGGCACGATGCCGAGCGAGACCGTCTCGATGAGCATGTCGGCCCCGCCGTGCTCCCACAGCAGCTGGCGGCAGCGGCCGCAGGGCATGAGCGGCTGCCCGTCCCCGCCGACGCACGCCACGGCGACCAGCCGGCCACCCCCGGTGCGGGCCAGGTCGCTGACCATGCCGCACTCGGCGCACAGGCCCAGCCCGTACGAGGCGTTCTCCACGTTGCACCCGGTGACGACGCGGCCGTCGTCGACCAGCCCGGCGACGCCGACGGGGAACTTCGAGTACGGCGCGTAGGCGTGGGTCATGGCCTCGCGGGCCGCGGCCCGCAGGGCATCCCAGTCCGGCTGCATCAGTGTTCCCCTCGTCGGTAGACCAGCCCGTCGGCCTTCGGCATGCGCAACCGCTGGGAGGCCAGCGAGAGGACCAGCAGGGTGGTGAGGTGCGGGGTGAAGAAGACGATGCCGTCGGGCAGCTCGTCGACGCTGAGGAACGCCGCGAGGGCGAGCGCCGCCACCACGACGGACAGCACCGCGGGAACCCACCGCCGCCGCAGGGCCTGGTAGACCGCGACGCCGACGAGCAGCAGCGCGACCAGCAGCAGCAGTGCGACGACCGCCGTCCGGCTGCGCAGCTGCAGGGCGTCGGAGAAGCCGAACAGCCCGGCCCCGGCGGCCAGCCCACCCGGGCGCCAGTTGCCGAAGATCAGGGCGGCGAGACCGATGAAGCCGCGGCCGCCGGTCTGCCCCTCGCGGTAGATGCCCGCGACGAAGACGAGGAAGACGCCGCCGAGGCCGGCCAGCGCACCCGAGATGATCACCGCGATGTACTTCATCCGGTACACCGGCACGCCCAGCGAGTCGGCCGCCGCCGGGTTCTCCCCGCAGGAGCGCAGCCGCAGCCCGAAGGCCGTGCGCCACAGGATCAGGTAGCTGATCGGGATCAGCAGGATCGCCAGCAGCGTCACCACGCCCAGGCCGCTGGTCAGCCCGCGGAGCACGCCGGCGAGGTCGCTGAGCAGGAACCAGCCGGTGTTCTCGAGGTCGCCGAGCAGGTCGGGGCCGGAGGAGAGCACCGGGATGGAGAAGCTCGGCGGATCGCTGCCCACCGACGGGGACTGGGTCGGCCCGCCACCGGTGCCCTGGACGTACACCAGCTCGGACAGGAACCGGACGACGCCGGCCGCGAGGATGTTGATCGCGACACCGGAGATGACGTGGTCGACGCCGAAGGTCACCGTGGCGACCGCGTGCAGCAGCCCGCCGACGGCGCCGAAGAGGGTGCCGCCGATGATCGCGCCGACCCAGCCCCACTGCCAGCCGGCGAAGCCGGCACCCCAGGTGCCGAGGATGAGCATCCCCTCGAGCCCGATGTTGACCACGCCGGCGCGCTCGGAGTACAGCCCGCCCAGCGCGGCGAGCCCGATCGGCACCGCCAGCAGCAGCGCCGCCCGCATGGTCGAGGACGAGGTCAGAGCCTCCTCGCCGGAGATCGCCCGGGTCACGGAGAAGACGAACAGCAGGCCGACGACCAGCCACAGGATCCGGCTGCCCCGGCTCCCGCCGGTGAGCCGGTCGGTGAGCGGGCCGCGGCTGGGCCGGGTGGCGGTGCTGCCACCGGCCGGGGTCGCGGTGGTCATGCGCGCGCCTCCTCGGAAGAGCCGGGAACGCCGGTGCGGACGCGGTGGCCGCCGTCGGGGCCCGTGCCGGGGCCGGGGCCGCCCGGGTCAGCGCTGCCGCCGGGATCCGGCGGGGCGCCGGTGGCCTCGGCGCCGGCGCGCTCGGCCGAGCGCAGGGCCAGCCGGCGGGCGATCTCGTTGGCGATGACGACGGCGAGCACGATCGTGCCCTGGATGATCGTGACCACCGAGGCCGGGATGTCGGCGAACTGCAGCGGCAGGGCGGCGCGGTCGAGGAACGCGAACAGCAGCGCGGCCAGCGCGATCCCCAGGACGTTGTTGCGGCCCAGCAGCGCCACGGCGATGCCCAGGAAGCCCAGCCCGGCGGTGAACTCGGTGCCGAACGCCCGGGCGTCGCCGAGCAGGTCGGGCAGGCCGATCAGACCCGCGACGGCGCCGGACAGCAGCATCGTGGTGACCACCATCCGGCGGGCGTCCACACCGCTCGCGGTGGCCGCCGAGGCCGAGATGCCGGTGGCCCGCAGGTCGAAGCCGAAGCGGGTGCGCTGGATGAGCACCGCGATCGCGATGCCCACGACGACCGCGACGAGCAGGAAGCCGAACAGCTCCGTGCGCGGCTCGGCCAGGCCGAAGGCGCCCAGCAGGCCGTTGAGCCCCGGGAACCACGCCGACTCCGGCAGCGGCGTCGTGGTGATGATCGACGCGCCCTCCGGGCTGCCCCGGAACGGGCCGGTGAGCAGGTAGGACGCCAGCCCGAGCGCGATGAAGTTCAGCATGATCGAGCTGATGACCTCGCTGACGCCGCGGGTCACCTTGAGCACGCCCACGATGCCGGCCCACAGGGCGCCGACCGCCATGCCGACCACGATGACCAGCAGGAGGTGCAGCGGGCCGGGCAGCGCCACGGCCGCGCCCACGGCGGCGGCGACGATGGTGGCCAGCCGGTACTGGCCCTCCACCCCGATGTTGAACAGCCCCATGCGGAAGGCGATCGAGACCGCGAGCCCGGCCAGGAAGAGCGGGACGGCGCGGTTGAGGATCACCACGACGGACTGCACCTGCTGGGAGGGCGCGTCACCGAGGTCGGTCATGACCTGCAGCGCCCGCAGCGGGTTCTCGCCGATGAGCGCGATCACCAGCGCCGAGATCACCAGCGCGACGAGGACGGCGAGGGCCGGGCCCAGCAGGGCCAGACCGGTGCTGCGGAGGCGGTTCACGCCGCACCCGCCGCGGTCCGGGCGCCGGTCATGTGGCCGCCGAGCTCCTCGGGGGTCACCCGGCGCGGGTCCACGGTGGCCACCAGGCGGCCGCGGAGCATGACGTGCAGCGTGTCGGAGAGCCCGATCAGCTCGTCGAGGTCGGCCGACACCAGCACGATGCCCATCCCTTCGCCGCGGGCGTCCTTGAGCAGTTCCCAGATGACCGACTGCGCGCCGACGTCCACCCCGCGGGTGGGGTGGGCGGCGATCAGCAGCCGGGGGGCGGCGCTCATCTCGCGGCCGACGATCAGCTTCTGCTGGTTGCCGCCGGAGAGCGCCACCGCGAGCGTGTCGGGGCCGGGTGCCCGGACGTCGTAGTCCCGCATGATCCGCTCGGTGTCGCTGCGGGCGCCCTTGCGGTCGATGAAGGGGCCCTTCGCCGCCGGCGGGCGCGTCTGGTGGCCGAGGATCCGGTTCTCCCAGAGGGGGGCGTCCAGCAGCATCCCCTGCCGGTGGCGGTCCTCCGGGATGAACCCGATACCGGCCTCGCGGCGGGCGCGGGTGGTCCACCCGGTGATGTCCTCGTCCCCGAGGTGCACGCTCCCGGCGGCCAGCGAGCGCAGGCCCATGACCGCCTCCACGAGCTCGGCCTGGCCGTTGCCCTCGACGCCGGCGATGCCCACGACCTCCCCCTCGCGGACGGTGAGGTCGACGGCGTCGACCAGCGGCCGGCCGGCGTCGGAGGCCACGGTGACGCCCTGCAGGCGGAGCACCGGGGTCTGGCGCACGGTGGAGCTGCGGGTCTCCGGCGTGGGCAGCTCGGCGCCGACCATCATCTCGGCGAGCTGCTTGGCCGTGGTGGTGCGGGGGTCGGCGTCGCCGACGGTGGTGCCCCGGCGGATCACGGTGATCGCGTCGGCGACCTTGCGGACCTCGTCGAGCTTGTGCGAGATGAAGATGACGGTCAGGCCCTCGCGCTTGAGCTCGGCGAGGTTGCCGAACAGCTCGTCGACCTCCTGGGGCACGAGGACGGCGGTCGGCTCGTCGAGGATCAGCGTCCGGGCGTTCCGGTACAGCACCTTCGCGATCTCGACCCGCTGCCGGTCACCGACGCCGAGGTCCTCGACGAGGTCGTCGGGGCGCAGCCCGAGGCCGTACCGCTCGGAGATCTCGTCGATCCGGCGGCGGGCGGCGTCACGGTCCAGCCGGCCACCCTTCCTGGGCTCGCTGCCCAGCACCACGTTCTCCAGCACCGTGAAGTTGTCGGCCAGCATGAAGTGCTGGTGCACCATGCCGATGCCCGCCGCGATCGCGTCGGCCGGGCTGCGGAACTGCACCGGGCGGCCGTCGACGAGGATCGTGCCCTCGTCCGGCCGGTGCTCGCCGTACAGCGTCTTCATCAGCGTGGACTTGCCCGCGCCGTTCTCGCCGACGATCGCGTGGACCTGCCCGCGCCGGACCGACAGCTCGATGTCCTTGTTGGCGACGACGCCGGGGAAGCGCTTGGTGATGCCGTGCAGCTCGACCGCGTACGGGGACCGCGGCGCCCCGCCGTCGGGCTGCTCGGCACCGGCTGCTGGAGCCTGGGCCATGGGTGGGCCTCTCTCTCACGGTGCGCCGCGCGGGCGGCACTGGTCTCGATCCGGCGCACCGGGGGACGACGCCGGTCCGGTCGTCGCCCCCGGGGTGCCGGGGGCCGGGCGGGACGACCGGGGTGCGGCCACCCGCCCTGCGCATGATGTCGCACCCCCGCCCGGAGCGGCAGCGCGCCCCCGCTCCGGGCGGGGGCCCCCGCTCACCACGACGGCGGGCCCGGGCAGCACGCCCGGACCCGCCGTCGGAGGGTCGCACCGGTGCGCCGGCCGGAGGTCCCGGCCGGCGCACCACGCCTCACGGGGTCGTCGGGACCGTGATCTCGCCGGAGATGATCCGCTGGCGGTAGTCCTCGATCTGGGTCTGGATGTCGTCGATCTGCCCACCCGAGGTGGCCAGGCCCACGCCGTCGCTCTCCAGGTCGTAGAGGAGGTCGACGCCGCCCTCGACGGTGCCCTCGGAGTAGTCGGTGATGAAGGCCTCCACCGCGTTGTCCACCCGCTTGAGCATCGAGGTCATGATGACCGCCTGCAGCGCCGGGTCGTCGACGGTCTGGTACTGGTCGGAGTCGACGCCGATCGCGCGGTTCCCGGTCTCGGCGGCCGCCTGGAAGACGCCGCTGCCCGAACCGCCCGCCGCGTGGAACACGATGTCCGCGCCGGCGTCGTACATGCTGCGGGCCAGGATCTGGCCGCGGGCCGGGTCGCCGAAGCCGGAGAAGTCCCCGGCCGGGGAGATGTACTCGACGTCGACCTGGATGTCCGGGTTGACCGCCTGGGCGCCGGCCGTGAAGCCGGCCTCGAACTTCTGGATCAGGGGCATCTCGACGCCGCCGACGAAGCCGACGTGGTCGGTCTCCGACTTGAGCGCGGCGGCGACGCCGGCGAGGAAGGAGCCCTGCTCCTCGGCGAACAGCAGGCCGGTCGCGTTCTCCAGGCCCAGCTCGGCCACCGACGAGTCGACGACGGCGAACGTGGTCTCCGGGAACTCCTCGGCGACCTCGGCGATCGTCTCGGCGTAGGCGAAGCCGACGCCGATGACCGGGTCGTAACCGGCCTCGGCCAGGTTGGCCAGGCCCTCGACGCGGTCGGAGCCGTCGTCGTTCGGGCTGAACTCCTGGACCTCGCCGCCCAGCTCCGCGATGGCCGCCTCGACGCCGGCGTAGGCCGAGTCGTTGAAGGACTGGTCGCCACGGCCGCCGACGTCGTACGCGAGGCCGACCTGGAGGTCACCCGAACCGCTGCCGCCGCCGCTGTCGCCGCCGGCCGTGGGCTCCTCGTCACTGGCACAGGCCGCCAGGGCCAGGCTGCCGGCCAGCAGCAGCGCCGCGGCCTTCGTCATCCGCGCTCGGCGCAAGACGATCTCCTTTTCTGGGGGGAGGCGCCGCCGCGTGGCAGGTCTCCCGGTGGTGGGGTGCGCGTGCACCCGGACCCGGCTCGCGGCCGGCGAGGGTGCACGACCCCGGACGCTAACCGCGCATACCGAGCCCCCAACAACCTCTCGCACGGACTGAGACCCGATCGTTGCGAAGCCTGCCCCGTCGGCGCTGCGCCGCCCCGGAGGCCGTGTCGCACCTCACCTCGACCGGTGGCTCAGCGCGACGGCGGGTCGGCGGCGTCGGCCCCGGGGTCCGGGCGGGCGGCCGCCTCCACCGCCGGCAGGGTGGCGGTCCAGGCGGCGGTGAAGAAGGCGAACCGGAAGACGACGTTGATCCAGACCAGGATCCCGACGGCGCCGCCGAACGCCGAGGCGGTCACGCTGCCGGAGATCAGCGAGAGGTACAGGTTCCCGATCAGCTTCAGCACCTCGAAGCCGACCGCACCGAGCAGCGCTCCCGGCAGCAGCCGGCGCACCGGGTGCGGGGTGGCGGGCACCACCTTGAGCAGCCACAGGAAGACGACGACGTCGCCCAGGAAGGCCAGCGCCAGGCTGGCCACGGTCGTCAGCGCCGCCAGCCCGCCGGCGTCCTCGAGGCCGAGCACGCCCAGCGCCCACGAGGACGCCGTCGTCGCGACGCCGGTCAGCCCCAGGCTGGCCAGGCCGACCGCCCCCAGCAGCACCAGAGCGACGAGGTCCTGGACGTTGTCGCGGAGGAACTCGGGCTCGCCGGCGCGGCCCGTCCACGTGCGCTCCATGCCGATGCGCAGCTTGTCCATCGCGCGCAGACCGGCGTAGAGGAAGCCGACCAGCCCGATCGCGCCGACCACCTCCGCGGAGCCGACCGCGCCGCGCAGGTCGGCGACGACGTCCTCCCCCGTGCTGCCCGGGAAGGCTGCCCGGATGGCGTCGTAGAGCTCGCGCTGGAGGAGTTCGTCGCCGGCGAGCACGAGGCCGATGACCGAGGCGACCAGGAGCAGGACGGGGAACAGCCCCAGGAACGCGAAGTAGGTGACGCCCGCGGCCATCAGATCGCCCTGCGTCCGCTGGTACCGGCCCCCGGCCCGGGCCAGGTGGTCGAGCCACGGCGAGCGCCGCCGGGCGGCCCCGACCGCGCCCTCGACGCGGTCCCAGGCGCGCGCCGGCCACCCCTTCCGGGCGGGCGCCTCGGCGTCGGGGGCCGCGCGGGTGGGGGTGGAGCTCACCGCCCGAGTCTGGGGCCTGCCCGCTCCGCGCGCAGGGGCCGGATCGGGCTGCTCAGCGCTGCGGGCCGGTGAGGGGGTACTCGCGGGCGATCTCCCAGACCCCGGCCGCCGTCTGCTCGAACTCGGTGAAGTGCTCGACGCGGAACTCGGCGGACAGCTCCTGGAGGCCGCAGTAGGCCAGCTCCAGCATGTCGCCGGGCACGTCGTGCGCGACGGTCACGTGCGGGTGGTACGGGAAGGACAGCGAGCGGTCGAGCGGCCCCTGGCGGACGTCGTGGGCCAGGAGCTCGCAGTTGCCGATGCCGCGGGCCACCGCCACGAAGACGACGTCGGAGACCGGGGTGAAGGTGCCGGTGCCGGCGAGGTGCATCTCGAACGGCGGGTGCGCGGCCGCGACGCGGGCGAGGTGCTCGGAGACGGCGCCGCGGTCGGCGACCGGCACCTCCGTCGGCGGGAGCAGCGTGACGTGCGGCGGCACGAGCGTCGCCTGGGGGTCGCCGACCTTGCAGCGCCAGTCGGTGAGCAGGGCCGCCCACGGCTCGGGGATCGGCACGATCACCCCGAGCAGCGCCGTCTCCGGCGGGGTCCCCAGCCGGCCGACGAAGGTGTCGTCGTTCATGCCACCGGCCCCGCTGGTGGCAGGAAGCCGACCCGCTCGTAGACCGTGGCGAGGGTGCGGCCGGCCACCGCCCGTGCCCGCGCCGCGCCCGCGGCGAGCAGCCGCTCGAGCTCGGCGGGGTCGGCCAGCAGCTCGGCCGTGCGCTGCTGCACCGGGGCCAGCGCGTCGGTGACGACCTCGGCGAGCTCCTTCTTCAGGTCGCCGTACCCGCGGCCGGCGAAGTGCTCCTCGAGCTCGGCGGTGCTCCGCCCCGAGAAGGCGGAGTGGATGGTCAGCAGGTTGGTGACGCCCGGCTTGCCCTCCGGGTCGGCGACGATCTCCCGCCCGGTGTCGGTGACGGCCGAGCGGATCTTCTTCGCGGTCACCTTCGGGTCGTCCAGGAGGTTGACGCAGCCGGCCGGCGGCAGGCTCTTGCTCATCTTCTTGTCCGGCGACTGCAGGTCCAGGATCTTCGCCGCGCCGGCCGGGATGTAGGCCTCGGGGAGGGTGAACGTCTCGCCGTAGCGGCCGTTGAACCGCCCGGCCAGGTCACGGGTGAGCTCCAGGTGCTGCCGCTGGTCCTCCCCCACCGGCACCCGGTCGGCCTGGTACAGCAGGATGTCCGCCGCCTGCAGCACCGGGTAGGTGAACAGCCCCACGGACGTCGGCCCGGCGCCCTCGCGGGTGCTCTTGTCCTTGAACTGGGTCATCCGGCTGGCTTCCCCGAAGCCGGTGAGGCACTGCAGCACCCAGGCCAGCTGGGCGTGCTCGGGCACCTGGCTCTGCACGAACAGGGTGCTCCGCGCGGGGTCCACTCCCAGGGCGATCAGCTGCGCGGCCGACACCAGGGTGCGCTGCCGCAGCACGGCCGGGTCGGGCTGCTCGAGGGTGATCGCGTGCAGGTCGACGACGCAGTAGAAGGCGTCGTGGTCCTCCTGCATGCTCACCCACTGGCGGAGGGCGCCGACGTAGTTGCCGAGGTGGAAGGAGTCCGCCGTCGGCTGGATGCCGGACAGCACGCGGGGAAGAGCCACGCCGGTCATCAAACCAGCCGGGAGCCCGCTTCGTTCCGGGCTCCCCCGTTCCGCCACGCCCCCGGCCGCCGCGGTCACCCGGTCGGGGCTGGTCAGCGGACCGCGGCCGCCAGCGCGTCGTCGAGCGCGGCCAGGAAGACGTCGTCCTCCTCGGGCGTGCCCACGGTCACCCGGATGCCCTCCCCGGCGAACGGCCGGGTGATGACCGCGCGGGACTCCAGCGCGGCCGCCAGCTCCGCCGTCCGCTCCCCCGTCGGCAGCCAGACGAAGTTGGCCTGGCTGTCGGCGACCTCCAGGCCCCGGTCCCGCAGCGCGGCGGTCAGCCGCTCCCGCTCGGTGACGACGGCGGCGCACCGGGCGCGCACCTCGTCCTCGCTGGCCAGCGCCGCGACCGCCGCCGCCTGGGCGACCATGCCGACGCTGAAGGGCAGGTGGGTCTTGCGCACCGCCTCGGCGACCGCCGGGTCCTCGGCGAGCAGGTAGCCGACGCGCAGCCCGGCCAGGCCCCACGCCTTGGAGAACGTGCGCAGCACCGCCACGTTGGGCCGGCCGCGCATCAGCTCCACGCCGTCGGGGACGTGCGGGTCGGTGACGAACTCGCGGTAGGCCTCGTCGAGGACGACCAGCGTCCCGGCCGGCACCGCGTCGAGGAAGCGCTCCAGCTCCGGGCGGCGCACCGCCGTGCCGGTCGGGTTGTTCGGGTTGCAGACGAAGACCAGCCGGGTGGTGTCGTCGATCGCGTCGGCCAGCGCCACGAGGTCGTGGGTGTCCGGCGATCCGCCCGGGCGGCCGGGCACCAGCGGCACCTGCACCGCCCGGGCGGCGGCGACGCGGGCCAGCAGCGGGTACATCTCGAACGACCGCCAGGCGAAGGCGATGCTGGTGCCGGGGTCGTTGTAGGCCTGGGCGAGCTCCTGGCAGATGGCCACCGCCCCGCAGCCGGTGGCGACCTGCGCCGGGTCGACGCCGTAGCGCTGCGCGAGCGCGCCGGTGAGGACGACCGCGCCGTTGTCGGGGTACCGGTTGGTGCCGGCGACCGCGGTGGTCACCGCCTCGACGACGGCGGGCAGCGGCGGGAAGGCCACCTCGTTGCTGGCCAGCTTCACCGCCCGCTCGACGCCGATCTCGCGGGCGAGGTCGGCCGGGTTGCGGCCGGGGCGGTACGCGGGGAGCGACTGCACCGCCGGACGGGCACTGACCACCAGATCCTCCACCTCCCGCGGGCCCGCCCTTCTAGGGTGTGCCCCATGCGCGTACTCGTCGCCGGCGGCGCCGGCTACATCGGCAGCGTAGTGACCGCGGCGCTGCTCGCCCGGGGTCACGAGGTGACCGTCCTCGACGACCTCTCCACCGGGCACGCGGACGCCGTCCCCGAGGGGGCCGTGCTCGCGGAGGTGTCGCTGCACGACTCGGCGCCGGTCCTGGCACAGGTGCGGCCCGAGGCGGTGCTGCACTTCGCGGCCAAGTCGCTGGTCGGCGTCTCCCAGCAGCAGCCCGAGGACTACTGGCACACCAACGTCGGCGGCTCGTTCGCGCTGCTGGAGGCGATGCGTGCCGTCGACTGCCGCCGGATCGTCTTCTCCTCCACCGCCGCCACCTACGGCGAGCCCGACCAGGTGCCGATCCGCGAGGACGCGCCGACGCGGCCGACCAACACCTACGGCGCCTCGAAGCTCGCCGTCGACCACATGCTCACCTCCTACGCGGTGGCGCACGGCTTCGCGGCGGTGAGCCTGCGGTACTTCAACGTCGCGGGCGCCGCCTACGGGCTGGGCGAGCGGCACGCCACGGAGACCCACCTCATCCCGATCGCCCTGCAGGTGGCGGCGGGCCAGCGGGAGTCGCTGACCGTGTACGGCCAGGACTACCCGACGCCGGACGGCACCTGCATCCGCGACTACGTGCACGTCGAGGACCTCTCCGACGCGCACCTGCTCGCGCTGCCCGCCCCCGCGGCCGGCGAGCACCGGATCTACAACCTCGGCAACGGCACCGGCTTCTCGGTGCAGGAGGTCGTCGAGGCGGCCCGCGAGGTGACCGGTCACCCGATCCCGGTCACTATCGGTGAGCGGCGGGCCGGGGACCCGGCGCAGCTGGTGGCCTCCAGCGACCGGATCCGCGCCGACCTCGGCTGGACGCCGCAGCACACCGACCTGGTCGGCATCGTCCGGGACGCCTGGGAGTTGAGGGACCCCTCCGCCCCCCACCACTCGCAGGCTCGCGGCGGGCCCGTGCAGAGCGGCCGCTAGACCTCCGGCACCGGGTCCGCCTCGGGTGCCGGGGCCGGCGGCGGGGCGACCCGCAGGCGGGCGATCCGCCGGCCGTCGAGCTCCAGCACCTCGACGCGCCGCCCCTCGACCTCCACGGCGTCCCCGACACCGGGCAGCCGGCCGAGCTCGGCCAGGACGTACCCGGCGGCGGTCTCGTACGGCCCCTCGGGCAGCCGCAGGCCGGTCGCGTCGGCGAAGTCGTCGAGGTTGAGCAGGCCGTCGACGTCGCGCGGCTCGTCGGGGGCGGGGCGGTCCTCGGGGGCGGCCTCCTCGTCGTACTCGTCGTAGATCTCGCCGATGACCTCCTCGATGAGGTCCTCGAGGGTGACGATCCCGTCGGTGCCGCCGTACTCGTCGACGACGATCGCCAGGTGCTGGTTGTCCCGGCGCATCTCGCTGAGCACCGTGAGGACCGCGGCGGTGCCGGGGAGGCGGGTGACCTCGCGGGCGAGGTCGCCGACGGTGGCCGCGCGCCCCGCCGGGTGGGTGGGCAGGAACAGGTCGCGCACGTGCACGAAGCCGACGACGTCGTCCTGGTCACGGCCCACCACCGGGAAGCGCGACCAGTTCGACTCCGCGACCAGCTTGGCGGCGCGGCTCGCGGTCATCGAGGCCTCGAGGAAGTGCACCTCGGTGCGCGGCGTCATGACCTCGCGCACCTCGCGCTCGCCGGCGCGGAACACCTCGTCGATCAGCCGGCGCTCGTCGCTGCTCAGCGATTCGTGCGCGGCCACGAGGTCGCGCAGCTCCTCCTGGCTGATCGACTCGCCGCTGACCTTCGGGTCGCCGCCGAGCAGCCGGACCATGAGGTTCGTGGACTTCGACAGCAGCCAGATGATCGGGCGGAACAGCGTGGCGATGGCGTTCAGCGGGGCGGCCACGACGAGCGAGAAGCCCTCGGCGCGCTGCAGGGCCAGCCGCTTGGGGGTCAGCTCACCGATCACCAGCGACACGTAGCTGATGGCGATGGTGACGAGGACGAGGGCCAGGGTGCCGGCCAGCCCCGCGCCGACCCCCGCGTCCTCGAGCACGTCGGCCAGCGGCGCGGCCAGGGTGCTGGCACCGAACGCCGCCGAGAAGAAGCCGGCCAGGGTGACGCCGACCTGCACCGCCGCGAGGAACCGGTTGGGGTCGCTGAGCAGGCGCTGCACGGCCTGCCCCCGGCGGCCCTGGTCGGCCATGGCGCGCACCTGCCCCTCGCGCAGCGAGACCAGGGCGATCTCGGCGCCGGCGAAGGCTCCGCCGATCAGGACGAAGACGACGACCATGACGATGTTGAGCCAGACGTCGCTCACGGGCGGCGTGCTCCTCGGGGTTCGGGTGGGGCGGGACGGTGCCATGCTGCCGGGTCCATGCTGCCCGCCAGGGGCCCGCGCACGCCCGGGCACCCCTGCCGGGTGGTGGCCGGCCCCGCAGCGGTGGCCTTCCCCGGCGGCGCGGACACGGTTAGTCTCTCCCCGATAACGGATCGTGATCTCCGACGAGGACCCGCATGCACCACCGGCCGTCCGGTGCCTCCGCGCACCGCCGCCGCACCGCCACCCGGCACGACCGCTCCAGGGGTCCGCGCCGACGCCTCCCTAGGGTGGGCCTCGCCCTCGCGCTGACGTCGCTCACCACGGCGGTCGTGCTCACCGCCCCGGTCGTCTCCGCGCCGGATCGCACCGTGTCCGTCGACGCGTCGTCCTCCACGGGCACCGCCCCCGGCTCCTCGACGTCGGTGTTCCCCACCACCGTCCCTGCGGTCCCCGAGGCGCCGGGGGGCACGCCCGCGCCGGACACCGCGGGGCAGCCCGCCCCCGGTGGCGGTCCCGGGCAGCCGGCGGACGCCGGTGGCGGGCAGCCCGCGCCGACGCCGTCCGAGGCGCCGGTTCCGGGCCCGGCCGCGAGGGG
>NZ_SSXB01000060.1:0-24476 GCF_021698995.1 Blastococcus sp. KM273129
GGCGGCACTGCTCCGGGCGGCCCGACCTCGGCACCGGGCACCCCCGCTCCGGGCACACCGGCTCCGGGCACACCGGCTCCCGGCGGCCAGCCGGCCACGCCGGCCCCCGCGCCCGGCACGACGCCCCCCGGCGCCCCCGCACCGGGCACGCCCACCCCGGGCGGCACCGACCCCGGCACGGCGCCCGCGCCGTCCCCGGCCACCCCGGCGCCCGCGCCGTCTCCCGGCGGCACTGCTCCGGGCGGCCCGGGTGAGGGCACCACGACGCCGACCCCCGGGACCCCGGGGACGACCGCACCGGGCGGCACCGAACCCGACACCGCGCCGTCGCCGTCGCGGACGACGACCTACCCGGAGGTGGGCGCGTTCCGCATCACCTCGCTGAGCCCGAACCTGGTCGACTCCGCGGGCGGGACGCTGGTGACGATCACCGGCCTGTCGCTGCCGAGCACGCCGACGGTCCGCATCGGCTCGTCGGCCACCGCCACGGTGGTGCACAGCAGCGCCACGAGCCTCAGCGTCCGGGTCCCGGCGCGTGCGGCGGGGACCTACGACGTCTCCGTCCTCGCCCGGGACGGCCGGTCC
Source organism: Blastococcus sp. KM273129 (assembly GCF_021698995.1). Lineage (NCBI taxonomy): Bacteria > Bacillati > Actinomycetota > Actinomycetes > Geodermatophilales > Geodermatophilaceae > Blastococcus > Blastococcus sp. KM273129. The sequence goes on from NZ_SSXB01000060.1 coordinate 586, forward strand.
ACGGTGCTCGCCGGCGCGCTCACCTACGCCGACGCCACGGCTGACGACCCCTCCGGCAGCACGCCCGGCGGGACGGCGCCGGCACCGGGCACGCCGGCACCGGGAACCCCGGCACCAGGAACGCCCAGCAACCCGGCACCGGGCACCCCCGGCGTCGGCACCGGACCGGACGCCGCTCCGGCGGTGCGCACCGGCCCCCACGGCGAGCGGCTGGTCCGCTCCGACCGGTTCGCCGCGCTGGGCGGCATCTGGTCGGTGGGCTGCGCCTCCTCGTGCACCGGCGTCGCCCTCTGACGCCCGCCGCGCCGCGCCGGCGCCCCTGAGCCACCGCGCCCCGTCCGACTTCCCCATGCGGACGGGGCGCGGTGCAGTTCCGGACGACCCGCCGGGACGGGACCTTCGGCCCGTACGCATCTCCCCCGGTCTGCCGATGTAGAGCACGAGATCGGACGAATCCCAGGGAGACCCCTCACGTGCTCGACACCCGACCGGCGGCACCGGCCCCGCGCGGCAGCCGTGCCGCCGTCCGCCCCACCGGGCGCGAACGGCCCTTCGCCGCCGACGAGCTGATCGTGTCGAAGACCGATCTGCGCGGCATCATCACCTACGCCAACGACGTCTTCCTGCGGGTGAGCGACTACGGGCTCGACGACGTGCTGGGTCAGCCGCACAACCTCATCCGGCACCCGGAGATGCCCCGCGCGGTCTTCAAGCTGCTGTGGGACACGCTCGGCGCCCGCCAGGAGGTCTTCGCCTACATCAACAACCTCGCGGCGGACGGTGGCCACTACTGGGTGCTGGCGCACGTCACGCCGTCCTACGACGCGAGCGGCACCGTGGTCGGCTACCACTCCAACCGCCGCCGGCCCGCCCGGGGCGCCGTCCAGCGGGTGCTGCCCCTCTACCAGCGGCTGCTCGCCGAGGAGCGCCGCCACCCGAACGCGCGCAGCGCGGTCGCCGCCTCCTCCGCCCTGCTCGACGAGGTCCTCGCCGAGCAGGGGCAGGGCTACGAGGAGTTCATCTGGTCGATCATCAACCGCGAGGAGAGCTGACATGGGCCTGCGCACCGCGCGCGGCGAGGGCGCACGGCGGTCCGACGCCGCGGAGCTCGCTCTCCACCGCGCCTTCGTCCGCCAGCTGACGGCGGCCTGCGAGGCCGCCGCCCGCGGTGACCTCGAGGCCCGCAGCCGGATCGACCCGGCCGCCGAGGAGGTGCCCGAGCTGGTCGCCCTGCACCACGCGCTCAACCGGGCGCTCGACGTCTCCGACGCCTTCGTGCGCGAGTCGTCGGCCGCGCTGAGCTCGGCGGCCGACGGGCGGTTCCACCGGCGGCTGCTGACCACGGGCCTGCTGGGTTCCTTCCGCCGCACCGCCGTCGACATCAACGACGCCCGCGCCGCGATGCAGGAGACCGCCGGGCGGGTCACCGACGCGCAGAGCAGCCGGTTGCGGCTGGCCGACGACTTCGAGTCCGTGGTCCTGTCGATGTCCGAGCAGGTGGCGACGGCGGCGACCGAGCTCAGCGCCTCGGCGTCCGGCCTGACCCAGGCCGCGTCGGCGGCCAGCGCCGAGGTCGGCACCGCCCGCGACACCATCGGCTCGCTCACCCGCTCGTCGGCCGAGATCAAGGAGATCATCGCGCTGATCGACTCGGTGGCCGCGCAGACCCGCCTCCTGGCGCTCAACGCCACCATCGAGGCGGCCCGCGCGGGCGAGGCGGGCAAGGGGTTCGCCGTCGTGGCCTCCGAGGTCAAGGACCTCGCCGACCAGACCGGCCGCGCGACCGAGCGGGTCACCGCGCAGGTGGAGCAGATCCGGCAGGCGTCGGAGGACGTCGCGGCCGTGATGAGCAGCGTGAGCTCGACCGTCGACGAGATGAACGGGCTGGTCGACGGCATCGCCGCCGCGGTGGACGGCTCGGCGTCGCTCAACACCGGCCACGACGACGTCACCGGGCTCTCCCGGATGGCCGAGGAACTGCGCTCGGAGGCCACCGGCTTCCTGGCCGAGATGCGGCGCTGAGGGAGGGCGGCTGTCGCGGCGGCGGGGCGACCAGGTAGTCTCGGCGCCGTTCGCGGGTGTAGTTCAATGGTAGAACATCAGCTTCCCAAGCTGACAGTGCGAGTTCGATTCTCGTCACCCGCTCCACCCGAGGCCCCGGTCGCTGCGACCGGGGCCTCGACGCATCCCCGCCCCGGTACGGCCCCGTCCCGGACGGAACCGGGCCCTTGGTCCCTGGGGAACGTGCAGTTCGTGCCCCACGATGGCCGCAGCGCTTCCCCCGGGGGGGCCGCGCTCCTACGGTCAGGCCGTGCCCCCGCCCGACCGCCGGTCCTCCCGGTGAGCGACGACGCCGCGGCGCTGACCGCCGCCGTCCTGGCCGCGGCCTCGGGCGGGCAGCTCGAGGCGACCCTCCACGAGATCGTGGCGGTCGCCGTGCGGCACGTCGACGCCCGCTACGGCGCCCTGGGCGTGCTCACCCCCGACGGGAGCGCGCTGGACCGGTTCGTCACCGTGGGCATGGACGCCGACGACCACCGGCGCATCGGCCGGCCGCCCGCGGGCGACGGCATCCTGGGCCTGCTCGTCCAGGACCCGACGCCGCTGCGGCTGGGCGACCTGAGCACCCACCCCGCCTCGGTCGGCGTGCCCCCGGGGCACCCCCCGATGCGGTCCTTCCTCGGCGTGCCGGTGCGCGCCCGCGACTCCGCCTTCGGCCACCTGTACCTCACCGAGAAGCGCACCGGCGGCGAGTTCACCCCCGCCGACCTGGAGATCACCCGGGCCATGGCGGCGGTGGCGGGGCTGGCCATCGAGAACGCCCGCCTGCTCGAGCACGCGGAGCAGCGCCGGGCGTGGTCGCAGGCCGGCACGGACCTGGCGACCGCCCTGCTGTCGGGCCGGACGACCGGTGAGGTGCTGCGCGACGCGGCCGGCCGCGTCGCCGAGCTCGCCGGCGCCGACGCCGTCGGCATCCTCGTCCCGGTGCCCGGCGACGAGGGCACGCTGATCATCAGCGCCGCCGTCGGCCCGGAGGCTGCCGACTCGGAGGGCGTGCGCATCCCGCTCACCGGCACCCGCCTGGGGGAGGCGCACCGCTCCGGCACGCCCGTGCTGGTCGAGGACGTCGCCAGCACGCAGCCCGGCGCGACGCACGCCCCGGTGATCGGCGAGTTCACCGACCGGTACGGCCCCGCCCTCTACCTGCCGCTCGGCGGCCCGTCCCCGCCGACCACCCTGGTCGCGCTGCGCGTGCGCACCCGGCCCCCGTTCGACCCGGCGGTGCTGGAACCGGCCTCCGCCTTCGTCACCCACGCCACCGTCGCCATGCGCCTGGTCCGCAGCCAGCTGCGCGAGCGGCGGCTGCAGGTGCAGGCCGACCGCGACCGCATCGCCCGCGACCTGCACGACCACGTGGTGCAGCGGATCTTCGCCACCGCCCTGGCGCTGGACCGGCTGGGCCGCTCGCTGGGGGAGACCGCCCCCGACGTCGCCGGCCGGATCGCCGGGCACGTCGACGAGCTCGACGGGACGATCGCCCGCATCCGGGCGTCCATCTTCGAGCTGCACGGCGCGCAGGACTCCTCGTCGGACGCCGTCCGGCGACGGCTGGCCGAGGTCGTGCGGTCGGTGATCGACGGGCACGGGCTGCGCCCCGACCTGCGGGTGCGGAGCGAGGTCGAGGACCTGCCGCCGGACCTGGCCGGCGACGTGGTGGCCGTGGTCCGCGAGCTGGTCACCAACGTGCTGCGGCACGCCGGCGCCACCCGCGTGACGGTGAGTGTGGCCCTGGGCGACGAGGTGCGCGTCGTCGTCACCGACGACGGCGGTGGGTTGCCGGCGGTCACCGTGCGCAGCGGCCTGGCCAACCTCGCCGACCGCGCCGAGCGCCGGGGCGGCCGGCTGGAGATCTCCACCGGGACCTCGGGGACCGAGATCCGGTGGACCGTGCCGCTGCCGGGCTGACCGGCGTCAGCGGCGCCCGTCGCGCAGCTCGGTGGCGAGGATCGCGGCCTGGGTGCGGCGCTCGAGCCCCAGCTTGGCCAGCAGGTGGCTGGTGTAGTTCTTCACCGTCTTCTCGGCCAGCCCCATCCGCTCGCCGATCTGGCGGTTGGTCAGCCCCTCCCCGATGAGCGCCAGGACGGTGCGCTCCTGGTCGGTGAGCACCGCGAGCCGGTCACCCGACCGCGGTCGCGGCGGCGGCCCGATCTCGGGGAGGGTGCCGCCCGCCGCCACGGTGCGCACCGCCTGCACCAGCGCCGAGCCGCGCACCTGCTTGAGCACGAACCCCGCCGCGCCGGCCCGGACGGCCTCGTCGCGGGCCGCCCGGTCGGCGTAGCTGGTGAGCACCAGGCAGCGCAGGCCCGGGAGACGGGCGGTCAGGTCGCGGCAGAGGGAGGCGCCGTCCCCGTCGGGGAGCCGCATGTCCAGGACGGCGACGTGCGGGCGGACGGCGGGGGCGCGGGCCAGCGCCTCGGCGCAGGAGCCGGCCTCCCCCACCACGGAGACGGCCGGGTCCTCCTCGAGGACGTCGGCCACCCCGCGGCGCACCACCTCGTGGTCGTCGACCAGGAACACCCGCACGGTCGGCGGTGGCGCTGCCATGGGCGGCCTCCTCCCGCGATCCCTCGGGAGGGCAGCCTAGGGCGCGGCGGGCCCCCGCGCCCAGGGTCAGGCCGGGAGCAGCAGCGCGGCGTAGAGGGTCAGCCCCGGCCCGAACGCCATGGCCACGACCGGGCCGTCGACGTCGGCGAGCTCCTGCAGCACCAGCAGCACCGTCGCCGACGAGCAGTTGCCGTGCTCGGCCAGCACCCGGCGGGAGGCCCCGACCTGCTCCTCGCGCAGCCCCAGCTCGTCGCGGACGACGTCGATGATGCGCGGGCCGCCCGGGTGCACGGCCCAGCCGGCGACGTCCTCGGGGCGCAGCCCGGCCCCGGCGAGCAGCTCGTCGACGACGTCGCCCACGTGCCGCGACAGCACGTCGGGCACCCGCGGGGAGAGCCCCATGCGGAAGCCGAGGTCGGTGACGTCCCAGGTCATGTGGTCGGCGGTGGAGGCGTCGGTGCGCGCCACCACCCCCGCCAGCCGGCGGCCGCGCCCCGCGCCGGGCTCGACGACCACGGCCGCGGCGGCGTCGGAGAAGAGCGCGTGCGCCACCACCTGCTCGAGGTCGGCCTGGGCCGGTTGCACGTGCAGGCTGGTCAGCTCGCAGCAGAGCAGCACCGCGGGCCGGGACCGCGCGGTGACGAAGTCGCCGACGGCCGCGAGCCCCGGGATGGCCGCGTAGCAGCCCATGTGCCCCACGAGCAGCCGCTGCAGCCCCGCGGGCATGCCGAGGTCGCTGGCCAGCCGGATGTCCAGACCCGGCGTCGCGTAGCCGGTGCAGGTGGCGACGGCGAACAGCCCGACGTCGCCGGGGGCCAGCCCGGCGGAGTCCAGGGCGCCGGCCACCGCCTGCTTGCCGAGCGGCAGCGCCTCCTGGATGTACCGGGCCATCCGTGCGCCGGTGCCCCAGCCGCTGAGGTCCTCGTCCATGGGGTTGGCCACCGCGTGCCGGCGGTCGACCCCCGCGCCGAGGAAGATCCTTCGGGCGGCGCGCACGCCCTCGTAGTGGGTGGCGAAGAACCCGTCCCAGGCGGCTTCCTGCTCCAGGGTGGTGGGCAGTGCGGCGCCGGCCCCGGTGAGGACGGCGGCGGTCACGACCGCGGCCCCACGGCCGCCCTGCTCGGGATCATGCCGCCGACGGTACGTGCGCGGCCCCGGCGTCGCCCGGTCACCGTTTGCGCCCGTAACCGGCGAAGACGACGGCCGTGGACCGGATCGGTCTCATCCGCACCGAGTCGCGGCGGCCCAGCCGCCAGGCGACGGCGTCGCGAAGCGACGGGCGCAGCCCGACCAGGCGCAGCTCCAGGCCCAGCCGGTCGGCGGCGGCGAGCAACCGGGCGCGGTCGACGAAGAGGGCCGGGTCGTGGATCCCCGGCGGCGGGCCGCCGGGCAGCCGCTCGGCCACGGTGACCATGAGGAACCGGCCGATGCGGGTGGCGGCCAGCGCGTCGACGACCAGGACGCCGCCCGGCCGGAGCAGGCGGGCGCACTCGGCGAGCACCGCGACGTCGTCCTCGACGTGCTCGAGGATCTCGCCGGCGACGACGACGTCCGCGCAGCCGTCGGCCAGCGGGACGGCGAGCACCGAGCCGCGCACCGGCAGGACGCCGTGGGCCCGCGCCGTCCGCAGCCCCTCGAACCCGAGATCCACCCCGACGTGCCGGTACCCGAGCCGTGCCGCGTGCGGGGCCATCAGCCCCCCGCCGCAGGCGAGGTCGACCAGCAGGGCGCTGCCGCTCGCCGGCGGGATGTGCTCGGCGCGCGAGGCGGCGAGCCAGTGCAGGGCGGCGAACCCGCCCGCGGGCTGCCACCACTGGTCGGCGAGGTCGTCGTACTGGGCGGGGTCGTTGCGCGGCAGGGCGGTCTCTCGCACGGGGGCCTATCCCTCCTTGAGCGGGTCGTGCCCCCAGTTCATCAGGCTGTAGCGCCACCGGGAGGTCTCGACGTCCTCCTGGGACGGCCGCTGGGCGAGGTGGCGGGCCACGTAGCCGTGCACCTTGCGCATGTGTGCGAGGTCGTCGTCGTCGAGGTCGCCCTTCTTCGTGCGCAGCAGCTCGACGATCCGCCGCCCCGACGCGTGACCGGTGGACTCGCCGTCGCCGTCCTTCTGCCCGACCGACCGCGATTCCTCGGTCGCCAGCCACTGCTCGAGTTCGCCCGCGGTCATGTTGACCGCCTCGCCGAACTCCCGCCGGGTGGTGTCGGGGTCGTCGCTCGCCATGCTTCCTCCGCTCGGTCGGTCGCCTCCCCGGTACCGCCGCGCCGGCCGGCGGAAACGGGGCGTCTGGTACTGCTGGTACCCCTGTCCCGTCCCCGGAGGTCCCCGTGTCCGTCACCGTCGTCGGCAGCCTGAACGAGGACGTCCTCGTCTCCGTCGACCGGCTGCCCGGCCGGGGGGAGACCGTCGTGGCCCGCGACTCCGCGCTCGCCCCGGGCGGGAAGGGTGCCAACCAGGCCGCCGCGGCCGGCGTCCTGGGGGGCGGCGTGCACATGGTGGGCCGGGTGGGCGACGACCCGGCCGGTGACCGGCAGCTGGCGGCGCTGGCCTCCTCCCGCGTCAACGTCAGCCGGGTGCTGCGCACCACCGGCGCCCCCACCGGGACCGCGACCATCCCCGTGGAGGCGGGCAGCGGCGAGAACCTGATCGTCGTCGTGCCCGGCGCCAACGCCGAGCTGGCGCCGGAGGACGTCGACGTCCCGTCGGTGCGGTCCGCGCGGGTGGTGCTCCTGCAGCTGGAGGTGCCGCTGCCGGCGGTGGAGGCGGCGGCCCGGGCCGCGACCGGCACCGTCGTGCTGACGCCGGCGCCGCCCGCCGCGCTGCCGGCCGCCCTGCTCGAGCGGGTCGACGTGCTGGTCCCGAACGAGCACGAACTGGTGCTGCTGGCGGGGGCCGACCCCGGGGAGCGCTCACCCGGCGAGCTCGTGCAGCTCGCCCGCCGGGTGACGGCGGGCGCCGTCGTCGTCACGCTGGGCGCGCGCGGCGCCCTGGTCGTCCCCGCGGGCGGGCCGGCCCTGCTGCAGGCGCCGCCGCCGGTGACCGCCGTCGACACCACCGGGGCGGGCGACTGCTTCTGCGGTGCGCTGGGGCAGGCGCTGGCCACCGACGCCGACCTGCCCACCGCCGTCCGGCAGGCCGTCGCGGCCGCGGCGTCGTCGACCACCGGCGCCGGAGCGCGCGGTGCGCTGCCCGACGAGGAGACCCTGCGCGACCTGCTCCCACGGGTGCCGCTGGCCACGCCGGTGGGCTGACCGCCGGTTTCCGCGCCGCCGGACCGGGCACAGGCTCCCCGACCCACGGAGGAGGAACCCGCGATGAGCGAATCCCACCGCACGCCCCGCAGCGCCGAGCGCGCCGAGGGGGACCCGGCCGGCGAGCAGCCCGGCAGCGGCCGCACGCCGCACCCGGAGGAACCGGCCGAGGGCGGCACCGACACCGCCGGCGGTGGCGCCGACACCCCGGACACCTGACCGGGCACCCGGCCGCGGTGACCGACGTCTCACCCCCTGGTCGGCGCGCGCCGGTTTCCCGCCGTCACCGCCCGGGCACGCCTCGGCCCATGGCTGACGAACTGCAGCACGCCCGGGACACCCACGAGCCGAGCGACGAGGCGCGGGGCGACTCCTCGTCCGACGCCGCGGCGCGGGCCGTCGCCCGGCTGCTGGCCAACCCCCGGCGCACCCGCCGGGCCTGACCCCGCGGCGTCGCCGTCACGCAGCGTCGCCACACCGTCACCTCCTTCCCCCGGCGCCCCGCGGAGCCCTGGGGCCTCTCGTCACCCACAGCGAGCAGGGTCGGCGTGCCGCGAACTGCTCCGTCACGACCTGGTGCACGATCGCTGGCGTGACCGCCGCCATGCCCCTGTCCACCGCAGACGACGCCACGGCGCCGGTTCGCCGCAGCCGCGCCGAGCGGCAAGCGATCGTGCTGGACACCGCCGAGCGGCTCTTCGCCGGGCGCAGCTCGCGCAGCGTGGGCATGGACGAGCTGGTCCGGGAGACCGGCCTGGGCAAGATGACGGTCTACCGGCTGTTCAAGAGCAAGGACGACCTGGTCGGCGCGTACCTCAGCCGCAAGGCGGCCACCGTGCTCGCGTTCATCGACGCCGAGCTCGAGCGGCTCAAGGGCGACCCGCGGGCGGCGCTGCTGTCGGTCGTCGACGCCGTCGAGCGCGACGTCACCCGCACCGGGTTCCGCGGCTGCCCGTTCACCAACGTGAGCAGCGAGTACGACGACCCGCAGCACCCCGCCCGCAGCGCCGCGGCCGACTACAAGTTCGAGCTGCACGCCCGCCTGGAGCGGCTCGCCGACGAGATCGTGCCGGGGAACGGCGAGGACCTCGCCGCGCAGGTCCACCTGATCATCGACGGCATGTACCTGTCGGGCGGGCTGCTGGGCCCCGACGGCCCCGCCGCCCACGGCCGGCAGCTGGCCGAGCGGCTCATCGAGATCGCGGTCGCCCGCGCCTGACCGCAGGATGGGCCGGTGACCGACGACCGCACCCGCCCCGACCTCGACGACCGGACCGTGGAGGCGCTCGGCAAGCTGTCCGAGGCCCTGGAGACCGTCGACCAGGCCCGGGGCTTCCTGTACGCCTTCCACCAGCTGACCGGCAAGGCCGACCGTCTCCTGCAGGAGTCCGTCGAGCTCTTCCGGGCCGCCGGTGCCGCCCGGCTCGCCGACGACCTCGACCGGGACCTGGTGGGGCGCAACGTCATCGCCGACCGGTGGACCTTCCAGATCGTCGAGGACTTCGACGAGAACTACTGGGGCACCTTCCGCGACTACGACGCCCGGGCCCGGGACGAGCTCGCGGGCGGCGACCGGCACGTGTTCGAGGCCCGCATGAAGCAGCGGGAGCGCACCGACGGCCACCCGGCGCACCAGGCCGGCCCGGCGCTGGCCGACTGACGGCGAGGATCCCCGACATCGGCGATCTCGGGCCGAAGCGCTCCCCGACGGCCCGAGAGCGCCGATGTCGCACCGAGCCGGGGGAGGGGCCGCTGGCCTCCCCGTTTCCCCGCCCGCGACGGCGGGAAGATCACTGCGCATGACCATGCCGGACGAGAACAACGCTGGATCCGACCGCGAGGCCCAGCCGCTCGGCGCGCAGAAGGCGCCCGGCGAGGACCGCGACTCCCTGGGCGCCACCGAAGGCCCGGCCGACGGCATCGCCGGCCCGGCCTACCCGCCCGCCGACACCGAACCGGACGCCCGGTGACCGGCCCCGGACGGGACCCCGCCGGCGCGCAGCGCGACCCGCTGAGCGTCGGCCTGGGCTCCCCGACCTCCGGCGACCCCGCCACCGAGCCGGGCGGCACGGCCGAGCGGCCGCCCCAGCAGCCGGCCCCAGCCCGGGAACGGCACACCGGGCGCGCCATCGGCCGCTCGCTGGCGCTGGCCCTGCTGATCTTCGTCACCGTCGTGCTCGTGCTCTTCGTGGTCTTCAACGGCCAGTCGGTGCAGATCAGCCTCGTCTTCACCGACGTGGAGGGCCCGCTCGTCGTCGCCCTGCTGGTCGCGGCGGCGCTGGGCGGCCTGCTGGTGTGGCTGGCCGGTGCGGTGACGCGCGCTCGGCGCCGCAAGCGCTGACCCCTCCGGGTCAGGCGCCCGGTTCCCGGGTGTCCGCGGCCGGGGTGCTTGCCGTTGCTACCCGCGAGTAATAGCGTTTGTTACTCGCGAGTAGCAACAGGCCGCACGCCGGCACGGAGCACGGGAGCCCAGAGCGCCATGACGCACTACACCGCCAACCTGCGGGACCTCGAGTTCAACCTGTTCGAGTTCCTCGACACCAAGGACCGCCTCGGCACCGGGCCGTTCGCCCAGATGGACGCCGAGACCGCGCGTGGTGTGCTGGCCGAGATCCGCAAGCTGGCGGAGGGGCCGATCGCCGCCTCCTTCGCCGACGCCGACCGCAACCCGCCGGTGTTCGACCCGGCGACCCACTCGGTGACCCTGCCGGAGTCCTTCAAGAGGTCGGTGCAGGCGCTCACCGACGGCGAGTGGTGGCGGCTGGACCTCTCCGAGGAGCTCGGCGGCTTCGGCGCCCCCGCGGCGCTGACCTGGGCCGCCTACGAGATGGTGCTCGGCGCCAACCCCGCCGTCTTCATGTACGGCTCGGGCCCCGGCTTCGCCCAGACGCTGTTCGACCTCGGCACGGAGGAGCAGAAGAAGCTCGCCCGGCTGATGATCGAGAAGGGCTGGGGCGCCACCATGGTGCTCACCGAGCCCGACGCCGGCTCGGACGTGGGCGCCGGCCGGACGAAGGCCGTGCAGCAGGCCGACGGCTCCTGGCACATCACCGGCGTGAAGCGCTTCATCACCTCCGCCGAGCACGACCTGAGCGACAACATCATCCACCTCGTCCTGGCCCGCCCCGAGGGCGCGAAGGCGGGCACCAAGGGGCTGTCGCTGTTCGTCGTCCCCAAGTTCCACGTGGACCTCGAGACCGGGGAGCTGGGCGAGCGCAACGGCGCCTACGTCACCAACGTCGAGAAGAAGATGGGCCTGAAGGTCTCCACGACCTGCGAGGTCACCTTCGGCGACGGCCCCGTCCCCGCCCAGGGGTGGCTGGTCGGCGAGGTGCACGACGGCATCGCGCAGATGTTCAAGATCATCGAGTACGCCCGGATGTTCGTCGGCACCAAGGCGATCGCCACCCTCTCGGCCGGCTACCAGGTGGCGCTGGACTACGCGAAGAACCGCGTCCAGGGCGCCGACCTGACGGCGACGTCGAAGGACGCCCCGCGCGTTCCCATCACCCACCACCCCGACGTCCGCCGCTCGCTGATGCTGCAGAAGTCCTACGCCGAGGGCATGCGCGCCCTGTACCTGTACGCCGCGAGCTTCCGCGACCAGGTCACCGAGGCGCAGGCCGCCGGCACCGCCGACAGCGAGGAGGCGCGGCTCGCCGAGCGGGTCAACGACCTGCTGCTGCCGATCGTGAAGGGCTTCGGCTCCGAGCGGGCCACCCAGCTGCTCACGAGCGAGTCGCTGCAGACCCTCGGCGGCTCGGGCTACCTGCAGGACTACCCGATCGAGCAGTACATCCGGGACTCCAAGATCGACACCCTCTACGAGGGCACGACGGCGATCCAGGGCCAGGACTTCTTCTTCCGGAAGATCGTCAAGGACGGCGGCGTGGCGCTGACCTGGCTGGCCGGCCAGATCCAGGCCACGATCGACGCCGAGGCCGGCAACGGGCGGCTCAAGGAGGAGCGGGCGCTGCTGGCGACCGCGCTCGCCGACGTGCAGGGCATGCTGACGGCGATGTTCGGCCAGCTCACCGCGGCGCAGGAGGACATGACCAGCCTCTACAAGGTCGGGCAGAACACCTCCCGCCTCCTGCTCGCCGCCGGCGACCTGATCACCGCCTGGCTGCTGGTCCGCCAGTCCGAGGTCGCCCTGGCCGCGCTGTCGGGCGAGGTCGGCGAGAAGGACCGCCACTTCTACGAGGGCAAGCTCGCGGCCACCCGCTTCTTCGCCACCCAGGTGCTGCCGAGGCTGGCCGGCGAGCGGGCGATCGTCGAGGCCACCGACAACGCCCTGATGGCGGTCGACGAGGCCGCCTTCTGACGTCGTCCTCCGGACGGCACCGCCACCAGGTGCCGTCCCCCTGACGCACCGGGTCCTCGCGCCGAGGCCGTCTCCCCCACCGGGAGGCGGCCTCGGTCGTTTGGGGCAGACGACGACGGGCATGGGCGAGAGGACAGCCGACGGACAGGAGGCCGGCATGACCGATCCGCAGGGCAGCGACCGCATCCAGCAGGACGTACCGACCGCGTCGGGCACGGGGGCCAACAGCGACCTCGCCTCCTCCTTCGACGACGTGCCGCTGACCGCCGAGGAAGGCGTCGAGCGGGACGCCGCCCAGGGGGACGACCTGCCCGCCCGCGCGGACGGCGACGTCGCGCGCGCCACCCGGGCCGGCGCCTCCGGTGAGGTCGCGGGCCCGACCGGGCGATCGGGGGACGACGGCCGATGAGCGAGTCGCAGCCGACGGGGTACCGCGAGTCCCCCGACACCACCGGCGACGCCGCCGCCCCGACGGACGCCGACGACGTCACGCTCACCACGGACGACGAGGCCCAGCAGGACGACTCGGTCACCCGCCCCGGCAACGAGGCCGACTGAGGGGGACGACCACCGCCTCCGGCCGACAGCCGGTCGGCGCCGGGCATCACGGCCCCCGTCCCCGGAGGGGCTCCTACCCTGAGCGGGTGCAGCCGCCCATCGACCAGCCGCCGGTCCTGACGGCCGACGAGTGGCAGGCCCGGACCGCTGCCCACGAGGAGCGGGTGGACCGGTGGGCGGCCCCCCACCGCGAGCGCCGCCTCCGCGGGGAGACCCACCCGGTCCTGGACTTCCTCTTCACCTACTACTCCGAGACCCCGGGCCGGCTGCGTCGCTGGCACCCCGGTGCGGGCGTCGCCCTCGCGGCCCCCGCGCCGCACGAGGGCCGGCGCTGGTACGTCCGCGACGGTGCGGCCGTGCGGCTCGACACCCGGGCCTTCCTGGCCGACCGCGGCGGGACCGTGCGCTTCGTCCACCGCCTGCTGGAGGCGACGGCGTCCCGCCCGGCGTTCACGGGGTGCTTCGGCCTGCACGAGTGGGCGATGGTCTACCGCGACACCGGCACCCGGCACCCCGTCCCCCTGCGCCTGGGCCGGGCGGGGACCGACGCCGTCGTCGAGGCGCACCCCGTGCGGTGCAGCCACTACGACGCCTTCCGGTTCTTCACCCCGGCCGCCGCGCCGCGGAACCGGCTCCAGCCCACCCGCGAGGACCAGCTCCGGCTGGAGCAACCGGGCTGCCTCCACGCGGGGATGGACCTCTACAAGTGGGCCTACAAGCTGAGCCCCGCCACCCCGGGCGAGCTGGTCGCCGACTGCTTCGAGCTGGCCGTGGAGATCCGGGAGCTGGACATGCGGGCCTCGCCGTACGACCTGCGCGACCACGGGTACGAGCCGGTCGCCGTCGAGACGCCGGAGGGCAAGGCCGCGTACGCGGCCGCGCAGCGGGGGTTCACCGCCCGGGGCGCGGAGCTGCGGCGACGGCTCATCGCGGTGTGCTCGGCGCTCCTCGCCGACGTCCCGGGCGACGCCGTACCGTCGCAGCCGTGACCTCTCCGCACGCCCACCGCTGGATCCGGCTCGACGGCACCACGAACATGCGTGACCTGGGCGGGCTGCCCACCAGCGACGGCGGGCGGACGGCGAGCGGCCGCATCCTGCGCAGCGACAACCTGCAGACGCTCACCGACGCCGACGTCCGGCGGTTGGTCGGTGAGCTCGGGCTGCGCCAGGTGGTCGACCTGCGCACCACGGCGGAGATCCTGCTCGAGGGGCGCGGTCCGCTGCGCGCCGTCCCCGAGGTGACCCACCGGCACTTCACCCTGCTGCCCGAGCGGGGCCACCACACCGACGTCTTCGCGGTGGAGGACGAGGACCCGCAGCTGGACCTCGGGGCCGGCTGGGCCGAGTCGCTGCTGCCCCGCCAGGTCGCGGCGCACGACGAGGGCGAGCCGCCCGCCGTGCGCTCGTACCTCGGGTACCTCGGCCAGCGCTCGGAGAACGTCGTCGGGGCGCTGCGGGCGCTCACCCGGGCCCCGGGCGGGGCGTCGGTGGTGCACTGCGCCGCAGGGAAGGACCGCACCGGCGTGGTCTGCGCGCTGGCGCTCGCGGTCGCCGGCGTGCCGCACGAGGAGATCGTCGCCGACTACGCGCTGACCGCCGAGATCATCGACGCGCTGGTGGCGAAGCTGGCCGCCTCCCCCACGTACGCCGAGGACATGGTCACCCGGGACGTCGCCAGCCACACCCCGCGGGCCGAGACGATGGAACGGCTGCTGGCCCTGCTCGACGAGCGGTTCGACGGCCCGACGGGCTGGCTGCACGCGCACGGCTTCGGCGCCGACGAGCAGGGGGCGCTGCGCGCGCGGCTGCGGGGGTGAGGGGTCAGCGGGCGGCGGGCGCCGGCCCGGCCCGCCGCTGCTTCTCGCGGTACATCGCCGCGTCCGCCTGGCGGAGCAGCGCGTCCGCGTCCCGCCCGCCGTCCGCACCGAGCACGGCGACGCCGACGCTGGTGCCCACCCGCACCGGGGTGCCCTCCAGGCGGAACGGCTCGTCGAAGCAGGCCCTGATCCGGTCGGCGACCGCCCGCGCGTCGCCGTCCCCGGCGAGGTCGGGGAGCACGACGGCGAACTCGTCGCCGCTGAGCCGGCCCACCGTGTCCTCCGGGCGCACGGCGGCGCGCAGCCGCGCCGACACCTGGCGCAGGAGCTCGTCGCCGGCAGCGTGACCGAGCGAGTCGTTGACGGCCTTGAAGCCGTCCAGGTCGCAGAAGAGCACGCCGAGACCGCCGCCGGCTCCCGCGCCGGCAAGCGCAGTCTCCAGCCGCTCGGCGAACAGCACCCGGTTGGGCAGGCCGGTCAGGGCGTCGTGCGTGGCCTGGTGCCGGACGGTGTCCAGCAGCCGGGCCTTCTGGAGCGCCGTGGCCGCCTGGTCGGCGACACCGCACAGCCGCGCCAGCACGTCCCCGCCGGGCTCAGCGGGCGCCGCGGCAGCCGGCCAGCCGGCCGTCGCCACCCCGAGGAACGCCGAGCCGGCGAGCAGGGGGACGGCGACCACCCGCGCGCTACCCACACCGCGCAGGAGGGCGCGGAGCGGAGGGCTGGACGTCGCGGCGTCGAGGACGAGCGGGTCCCGGTCGGTCAGCAGCCCCATCAGCTCCGGGATGTCCTCGGGGCGCAGCGCGGCCGAGCGCATGACCGCCGCCTGCTCGTCGGACAAGCCGGCGGTCGCGGACGTCCGCAGCAGCCCGGCACCGGCGTCCCACAGCAGGAGGCTGGCCCGGGAGCAGCCGACGACCCGCAGCAGCGCGGCGGTGACCAGTTCGGCGACCTCGGCGGGGTCGGCCGCGCCGGCGAGCTCGTGCGAGAGCTCCAGCAGGGCCCCGGCCCGGTCGGCCTCGGTGCGGGCGGCCTCCAGGGCGGTGATCAGGTCGATCGCCGCGGCGGCGTGCCCGGCGTAAGCGGCCAGCATGGCCTGCTCGTCGGCCATCTCGCCGTCGGCGGAGGGGTAGATCGCGGCCAGCCTGCCGTGCCGGCGACGTGCGGAGGCGACGTCGACCACCACGGCGGTGCGGCCCAGGTCGTCGCCGGCCAGGATGCGCTCGGCCAGGCCGGGCAGCCGGGCCGCGGGGATGCCGGCGCCGTGGACCAGCGGCGGACCGCCGTCCGGAGCGGTGACCACGAGCAGGTGTGCCGGGGCGAGCACCGCCTCTCCCGCTCGGGTCACGATGCGGCGCAGGACCGTGTCCAGCTCCTCGCCGGCGACGAGGTCGGCGGCGGCCGACTGGAGGGTGCGCAACTGCCCCCGCAGCGCCGCGCGCTCGGGATCGGCCCCGCCGGCGTCCGGTCGCCGGCGGCGCAGGAGCGAGCGACGCTCCCAGGTCAGGCGGTAGACGCAGGTGCGGGTCCCGTCGACGCAGCACTCGGCACGCGCCAGGACGCCTCGGGGCAGACCGAAGATCACCGGCACCATCACCGCCAGGCCCCGCGCGTACGCGCAGTCCAGCGGCGAGTGTGCGTAGCCGTCGGCCAGGTGCAGGGCGACGGTCGCCGACGTCGCGGTGGTCTCGAGGACCTCCATGCGGGAGACGGTGGTGAACTTGGCTGCCGCGCGCGGCAGCTGGCGGAACACCTGCCGGGGGGTGCCGAGCGCGCGCAGGACGAGGAGGAGGGAGTGCCCGAGGCCGCTGCGCAGGGCGGCCGTGCCCACGTGGAACATCGTCCCGGGGTCGCCCAGGACCTCGGTCGCCGCCTCGAAGAGCCGGATCCGGGTGTCGTAGCTCCACCAGCGGGCCTGGTCCGCCGCCTGGTCGGCGACGTCGCCCAGGCCGGCCCGGGCGAGCACCGCGGCGACGGCCTCGTCCCCACCGTGCCGGCGGACGTAGGCGAGCAGCCCGACCACGGTGATGCCCGGGGTCTCCCGCGGCTCGTCCGGTGGCGCGGCGGTCGCGCCACCGCTGCCGGGTTCTCCTGTGCCCACGGGTCGGTGATCGGCGCGCCCGGGCCTTGCTTGAGCGGAACCGACCGGTTCGGGTGAGGCGGTCGCAGGTCGGGGGCCTGCTCCGGAACGCACGCGACCCCGGTCCCTGAAGGGAGACCGGGGTCGGTTCTACGGGCCGCGCGGGGCGCGGCCGGGGCTCAGCGGCCGAGGAAGTGGTTGCCGTTCGCCATCGTCAGGAGCTCGTCCCGCATCGCCGGGCTGCTGGTGCGGGCCAGCGCCCTGTCCAGGGCCCGCCGGGTACGCGCCACCTGCCGACGCCGCCGCCAGCTGGCCGTCACGCTGCTCATCGCTTACTGCCTCTTTCGTCGGAGTGTCTCGCCTGCAGCCGTAGTAACGCAGGCATCTATGACTCTAATCCGTCGAAACGTCGGCCGTTATGAGAAGTCACCGAAGGTTCGTCACCCCACCGGGTGAGAGTCGTCACGTCCCGGCGAGGGCCTCCTGCGCGGCCGTGCGGGCCGCCAGCGGCTCGTCGGTCGCCAGCGCCGCCTCGGCAGCACGCCGGCACGCGTCGAGCTCGACGGTGGACAGGCGGGCACCCACACCGGCGACAGCGGACGTGGCGCAGGACAGCGAGGTGATGCCGAGCCCGACGAGGACGCACCCCAGCAGGGGGTCGGCGGCGGCCTCCCCGCAGACGCCCACCGGCTTCCCGGCCCGCCGACCGGCAGCCGCCGTGAGCGCCACCAGTTCGAGGAGCGCCGGCTGCCACGGGTCGGTGAGCTCGGCGAGATCGGCGGAGAGCCGGTCGGCGGCGAGGGCGTACTGGGACAGGTCGTTGGTGCCGATGGACAGGAAGTCCACGTGGGCCAGCAAGCGCTCGGCGTGCAGGACGGCCGAGGGCACCTCGATCATCACGCCGGGCACCAGCCCCCGCCCGCGCACGGCGGCCGCGAAACCGGCGGCCTCCGGCACGGTGGCCACCATCGGCGCCATGACCCAGGGCGTCGAGGCCGTCCGCGCCGCCGCCTCGGCGATCGCGTCGAGCTGGCGCTCGAGCAGCCCCGGGTCGCGGCGGGCCACACGCAGGCCACGGACACCGAGGGCAGGGTTGGCCTCGTCGGGTGGGGTGGCGAAGGCCAGCGGCTTGTCCGATCCCGCGTCGAGCGTCCGGACGACGACCTTCCGGCCCGGGAAGGCCGCCAGGACCTCGGCGTACCCGGTCGCCTGCTCCTCGACCGAGGGCTCCTCCGCGCGGCCCAGGAAGGCCAGCTCCGTGCGGAACAGCCCGACGCCCTCGGCATGTGCACGGGCGGCGGCCCGGGCCCCGGCACCGTCCTGCACGTTCGCCAGCACCTGGACGACGTGCCCGTCCTTCGTGCGCCCGGGACCCCGGTAGGCGGCCAGCGCATCCGCGGCCAGCCGGGCAGCAGCCACGCGCGCCCGCGCCTGCTCCGGTTCAGGGTCCACCGTCACCGTGCCCTGCTCGCCGTCGACGAGCACCGTGGCCCCGGCGGGGACCGCGTCCAACCCGCCGACGCCGACGACGCAGGGCAGGCCCAGCTGGCGGGCGATGATCGCGGTGTGGCTGGTCGTGCCGCCCAGGCGGGTGGCCAGCCCCAGGATCCGCGCCGGGTCCAGGCCCGCGGTGTCGGCCGGCGCGAGGTCGTCGGCGAGCAGGATCGACGGCACGTCCGGCGCGGGGACGCCGGGCTCGCCCTGACCGGTGAGCTCGGCGACGATCCGGTCGCGGACGTCGCGCACGTCCGGCACGCGCTCGGCCATCAGGCCGCCCAGCGCCGCGAACATGTCCATGAACTGCTGCGCGGCCTGCACCGCGGCGACGGCGGCCGGGGCGCCCGCGTCGATCCGCTGCTCCGCCGCCGTGCGCAGCGCCCGGTCGCGCGCGATGCCCGCCGTGGTGCTGAGCACCTCCGCGCTCACCCCGGTCGCCGCCGCGGCGCGCGAGGTGAGCCGCTCGGCCACCGTCTCGGCGGCCGCGCCGTAGCGGGCCTTCTCCGGCTCCCGCTCGGCGACGGGCACCTCGGCGCCGTCGTCGGTGGGCAGGCGGATCACCCCGACGGGCCGCACGACGGGTCCGACGGCAGCGCCCGGGACCACCGGGGTGCCGGTGAGGACGGCAGGACCCGCGGTCGCGGGCCGGGAGACGGTGCTGGACATGGGGACCTCGCTGGGCGCGGCACGGGAGGGCGGGTGGCGTGATCAGCGTCACGAATTCCTGTTGACTTGTCAACGGATCGGACGTAAAACAACACAAGCACAACACCGAATCCACAGATTCGAACACCACCGCCGACCGTCCCGGAGGGCCCGTGCTCTATCCCGAGGAACGCCAGCAGGCGATCGCGGCGCTGGTGACCGACCGCGGCCGGCTGGCCGTCGCCGCCCTGGCCGAGGAGTTCGGCGTCACGACGGAGACCGTCCGTCGCGACCTCGCCGTCCTGGAGCGGGCCGGCATGCTGCGCCGGGTGCACGGCGGAGCCGTGCCGGCCGGCGCCCTCACCCTGGTCGAGCCGGGCCTGGGCGAACGGCACCGCACGCACGGCGAGGAGAAGCGCGCGATCGCCGCAGCGGCCCTGGCACTCCTGCCCGGCCCGGAGGGCAGCATCGTCCTGGACGGCGGGACGACGACGGCCGCCCTCGCCGAGCTCCTGCCCGCCGACCGCCGGCTGCTCGCCGTCACCTCCTCGGTCCCCATCGCCTCCCGGCTCTCCGGGACCGGCGGCGTCACGCTGCACGTGCTGGGCGGCCGCGTCCGCGGTGTCACCCAGTGCGCGGTGGGCGAGACGACCGTCCGCGCGCTCGCCGAGCTGCGCGTCGACGTGGCCTTCCTCGGCGCCAACGGCATCACCCCCGACCACGGCTTCACCACGCCGGACGACGCGGAGGCGGCGGTGAAGCGGGCCATGGTGCGGGCCGGGCAGCGGGTGGTGGTCCTCGCCGACAGCAGCAAGCTGGGCCGCGAGCACCTGGTGCGGTATGCCGCGATCGAGGACGTCGACGTCCTGGTCACCGACGGCAAGGCCGATCCCGGGGTGGTGGCCGAGCTGGAGAAGGCCGGCGTCGAGGTGGTGCTCGCGTGACCGGCCCGAGGAGGTCCGGCCGCGTCGTCACCCTGACGGCCAACCCCAGCCTGGACCGGACGCTGGAGCTGCCCGGCCCGCTCGTCCAGGGCGGCATCGTGCGACTGGCCGGCACCAGCACCGAACCGGGGGGCAAGGGCGTCAACGTGGCCCGCGCCATCGCCGCGGCGGGCGGCGACGTGGTGTCGATCCTCCCGGCGGCGGCGTCGGACCCGATCGTGACGGCGCTGCGCGGCCTCGGCCTCGAGCTGGCCACGGTTCCCGTCCGGGCCCCGGTGCGGACCAACTACACCCTGGTCGACCCCGCCGGCACCACCACGAAGCTGAACGAGCCGGGCGCCCCGCTCACCGAGACGTCGCGGGGCGCGCTCAGCGGTGTCCTGCACGGGCACGCCGCCGCAGCGGAGTGGGTCGTCCTCTCCGGCTCCCTGCCGCCGTCGACACCGGCCGACTGGTACGCCGACCTGGTCCGTTCGCTCCGGGACACCGGGGCACGCATCGCCGTGGACACCAGCGAGGCGCCGCTGGTCGCGCTGCTGGCCGCGGGACCCGACGCCGCCCCCGACCTCCTGAAGCCGAACGCCGAGGAGCTGGCCCAGCTCGCCGCTCTCACCGAGGACGACGTGCTCCACGACCCGGCCGCGATGCTCGCCGCGGTGCGCTCGCTGCACGATCGCGGCGTCGCCGAGGTGCTGCTCACGCTCGGCGCGGACGGCGCGCTCCTCTCCACGGCCGACGGCGAGCTCTGGTCGGCCCGTCCGCCGCGGGTGACCGTCCGCAGCACGGTCGGCGCGGGCGACTGCAGCCTCGCCGGGCACCTCCTCGCCTCCCTCGCCGGCGAGCCGCCGGCCGAGCGGCTGCGCAACGCCGTCGCCTACGGAGCGGCCAGTGCGTCGCTCCCCGGATCCGCCGTCCCCACCCCGGCCCAGGTGGACGGTCCAGCAGTACGGGTCACCGCCGGGCTCCCCGGCAGCACGAACCCCATCGCCCCGAACCCCGTCCCGGCCGCCGGCCGGGACGCCCTCTGACCCCTCCGGGAGGGGACCCATGCCCGCACTGATCACCCCCGGCCTGGTCGCGCTCGACGCCGATCTCGGGACGGACAAGGCCGCCGTCGTCCGCCGGCTCGCCGAACTGGTCGCCGCCGCCGGCCGGGCCACCGACGCCGACGCCCTGCGGGGCGACGTCCTGGCCCGTGAGGCGCAGGCGGCGACCGGCCTGCCCGGGGGCATCGCGATCCCGCACTGCCGCTCCGAGGCGGTGACCGAGCCGTCGCTCGCCTTCGCCCGCCTCTCCCCGGCGGTGGACTTCGGCGCCCCCGACGGCCCTGCCGACCTCGCCTTCCTCATCGCGGCCCCCGCCCACGGCGATGCCGACCACCTCACCCTCCTGACCGCGCTGGCTCGCGCCCTCGTGCGGCCGGAGTTCGTCGCCTCGCTGCGGTCGGCGACCTCGGACGCGGAGATCGTCGCGCTGGTCGAGGAGGTCGTCTCCCCGGCGCCCGCGACCGCACCGGCCGGGGCGACCGCCGGCTCGGCGGCGACCGCCCCGGCCGCGGTGCCCTCCGGGGGGCCGCCGCCGGAGCCCGCCGCCCGCGCGAGCGTCGTGGTGGTCAGCGCCTGCCCCACGGGCATCGCGCACACCTACATGGCCGCCGACAAGCTGGCCGCCGCCGGAGAGGCCGCCGGGGTCGACGTCCACGTCGAGACGCAGGGCTCCTCGGGGTCCACCCCGCTCGACCCGGCCGTCATCCGCGCCGCCGACGCCGTCATCTTCGCCGTCGACGTCGGGGTGCGGGACCAGGACCGGTTCGCCGGCAAGCCGCTCGTGCAGAGCGGCACGAAGCGGGCCATCAACGAACCCGACGCCATGATCCGCGAGGCGCTGGCCGCCGCGCACGACCCGAGCGCGCGCCGCGTGCCCGGCAGCGCTTCGGGCGCCGCGGCCCCGTCCGGCGGCGGGGGGCGACCGGGAACGGCCACCGAGATCCGCCGCTGGCTGCTCACCGGCGTCAGCTACATGATCCCGTTCGTCGCGGCGGGCGGCCTGCTCATCGCGCTGGGTTTCGCGCTCGGCGGCTACCAGATCGTCAGCGGCAACCCCGACGCCGACGGCCAGAGCTACGCGCTGAGCTGGGTGCTGAACAACTCGCTGCTCGACCTCCCGGTCGGCGACAGCACCGAGGAGCTCCGCTTCGGGATCCTCGGCTACCTGGGTGCGGTCTGCACGGTCCTCGGCCAGGCGGCGTTCGCCTTCCTCGTCCCGGCCCTGGCCGGCTACATCGCCTACGCCATCGCCGACCGGCCGGGCATCGCCCCCGGCTTCGTCGTCGGGGCGGTGTCCCTGACCGTGGGCGCCGGCTTCCTCGGCGGCCTGGTGGGCGGCATCCTCGCCGGCCTGGTGGCCCTGTGGATCAGCCGCTGGAAGCTGCCCTCCGGCGTGCGCGGGCTGCAGCCCGTCGTGATCATCCCGCTGCTGGCGACGCTGATCTCCAGCGGGATCATGGTGATGCTGCTGGGCCGCCCGCTGGCGGCGGCGCTCGAGGGCCTGGGGAACTGGCTCAACGGCCTCAGCGGGTCCTCGGCCATCCTGCTCGGGATCATCCTCGGCCTGATGATGTGCTTCGACCTGGGCGGCCCGGTCAACAAGGCGGCGTACCTCTTCGCCACCGCCGGGCTGGCCTCGCAGACCAGCGGCTCGTTCACGATCATGGCGACCGTGATGGCCGCCGGGATGGTGCCGCCGCTGGCCATGGCGCTCAGCACCGCGGTCCGCTCGCGGCTCTACACCGCCGCGGAGCGCGAGAACGGCAAGGCGGCCTGGCTGCTCGGTCTCTCGTTCATCTCCGAGGGCGCCATCCCCTTCGCCGCGGCCGACCCGGTCCGCGTGATCCCGTCGATGATGCTCGGCGGCGCGACCACCGGCGCTCTCGTGGCCGTCCTGGACATCGAAGCCCGGGCGCCGCACGGCGGGGTGTTCGTCTTCTTCGCGATCAGCAACTTCCTGCTGTGGCTGCTGGCCATCGCGATCGGCGCCGTCGTGGGTGGCCTCGCGGTCACCGTCGCGAAGAGCGTCGGGCGCAGCGATGCCGACGACGCCCCGGAGGACGCCGTCGACCTGGCGCACGCGCACAGCCCGACGCCCGTGCCGGCGCGCGCCGGCACGACCTGACCGCCACGCTGCGACCACCCCCCGCACGACAGCGAGAAAGAGGACACATGCCCAGTCAGACCGTGACCGTCGGCTCCCGGGTGGGGCTGCACGCCCGCCCGGCCGCACTGATCGCCGAGGCCGTCGGGCAGGCCGGGGTGCCCGTCACCCTGGCCACCCCGGGCGGCAACCCGGTGGACGCCGGATCGCCGTTGATGATCATGACTCTCGGCGCGAAACAGGGCTCGGAGGTCGTCGTCTCCAGCGAGGACCAGGCAGCTGTCACCCGCATCGCCGACCTGGTGGCCCAGGACCTCGACGCGGAGTGAGCCGAGAGACACCGACGGCGCCCGCCCCCGTGGGGTGGGCGCCGTCGTGGTCCGGGATCAGCTGGGGCGCTGCACGTCACCGCGCCAGGCACCGGTCTCGTTGCCCCGGCTCTCGATGAACTCCTTGAACTTCTTCGCGTCGGCCTTGACCTGACGGTCGTCGAAGCCGAGCGCTGCGCCGGCCTTCTCGACCAGGCCCTCGGGCTCCCAGTCGATCTGGATCATCACGCGGGTCTTCGCGTCGTCCAGGCGGTGGAACGTCACCACACCGGCGTGCTTGGCCTCACCGCTGGTGCTGGTCCAGGCCACCCGCTCCTCGGGGTGCTGCTCGGTGATCTCGGCGTCGAACTCGCGCTTGACGCCGTCGATGTTGGTGACCCAGTGGGTGTGGGTGTCGTCGATCTGCGTGATCTTCTCGACCCCGCCCATGAACTGCGGGAACGTCTCGAACTGCGTCCACTGGTCGTAGGCGACGCGGATCGGGACGTCGACGTCGACGGACTCCTGCACGCTGGCCACGTTCTCAGCTCCTCGTGTCGCTTGATCGGTCGTGCCCCACCTACCCGACCGGCGCCCGGCCGACACGTGGGAACGCCAGGACGCTCCTATGCCGGGTCAAGCCGCTGCGGGTGGTGATTCGAGGCGTCGGTAGAGCTCGCGGGCGATGTAGCGCTTGAGGCAGCGCTTGATCTCC
>NZ_SSXB01000007.1:0-82523 GCF_021698995.1 Blastococcus sp. KM273129
GATCCCGGGGGTGGGCGGGGAGACGGCACCGCCGGGCCCTCCGACCTGGTGCTCGTCGGCATCCCGACCCGCGGCGCTCCGCTCGCCCGCCGGCTGGCCGCCCGCATCGAGGCCTTCACCGGCGTCGCGGTCGACGTCGGCACCGCCGACATCACGCTGTACCGCGACGACCTGCGGCTGCGCGGCGTCCGGGCGCTGGAGCCCACGGTCCTGCCCGACGGCGGGATCGACGACCGGCTCGTCGTCCTGGTCGACGACGTCCTGTTCTCCGGCCGGTCGGTGCGCGCGGCGCTGGACGCCCTGCGCGACCTGGGCCGCCCGCGCAGCGTCCAGCTGGCGGTGCTGGTCGACCGCGGGCACCGCGAGCTGCCGATCCGCGCCGACTTCGTCGGCAAGAACGTGCCGACGTCGCGGGCCCAGCAGGTGCGGGTGCACCTGACCGAGGTCGACGGGGTCGACGAGGTGCTCGTGACCGAGGAGGGCAACCGGTGAAGCGGCACCTGCTGGAGGCCGCCGACCTCGACCGGGACGACGCGACGCTGGTGCTCGACACCGCCGCGCAGATCGACCAGGCGCTGGCCGGCCGCGAGGTCAAGAAGCTGCCCACCCTGCGCGGCCGCACGGTGGTGAACCTCTTCTACGAGGACTCCACCCGCACGCGCATCTCCTTCGAGCTCGCCGCCAAGCGGTTGAGCGCCGACGTCATCAACTTCTCCGCGAAGGGCAGCAGCGTCTCCAAGGGCGAGAGTCTGAAGGACACCGCGCTGACCCTGGAGGCGATGGGTGCCGACGGCGTCGTCGTCCGGCACTCGGCCTCCGGGGCCCCGCACCGGCTGGCGCACTGGGTGCGCGGCAGCGTGGTCAACGCCGGCGACGGCACCCACGAGCACCCGACGCAGGCGCTGCTGGACGCCTACACGATCCGGCAGCGGCTGGGCCGGCTCGACGGGGTCCGCGTGACGATCGTCGGCGACGTCCTGCACAGCCGGGTGGCCCGCTCCAACGTCGGGCTGCTGCACACCCTGGGCGCCCAGGTGACGCTGGTCGCCCCACCGACCCTGCTGCCGGTGGGTGTGGGCAGCTGGCCGGCCGAGGTGGGCTACGACCTGGACGCGGCGCTGCCCAAGAGCGACGTGGTGATGATGCTGCGGGTGCAGGCGGAGCGGATGAACGCCTCGTTCTTCCCGAGCGCCCGCGAGTACAGCCGCCGCTACGGGCTGGACGCCCGGCGCATGGCCGCGCTGCCCGACGAGGCGATCGTCATGCACCCGGGCCCGATGAACCGCGGCATGGAGATCGCCGCCGAGGTGGCCGACTCCGTCCGCTCCACGATCGTCGAGCAGGTCGCCAACGGGGTCTCCACCCGCATGGCCGTGCTCTACCTGCTGCTCGGAGGCTCCCCCCAGTGACGACCTACCTCATCAAGGGCGCCCGCCCCCTCGGGGGCGCGCCCGCCGACATCCTGGTCACCGACGGCCGGATCGCCGCGATCGGCGACTCGCTGGACGCGACCGGCGCCGAGGTGGTGCAGGCCGCCGGCCTGGTCGCGCTGCCCGGCCTGGTCGACCTGCACACCCACCTGCGCGAGCCCGGCCGCGAGGACGCCGAGACCGTGGAGACCGGTAGCCGCGCCGCGGCGCTCGGCGGGTTCACCGCGGTGCACGCCATGGCCAACACCGACCCGGTCGCCGACACCGCCGGGGTGGTCGAGCAGGTGTGGCGGCTGGGTCAGGAGGCGGGTCTGGTCGACGTCGTCCCGGTCGGGGCGGTGACCGTCGGGCTGGCGGGCGAGCGGCTGGCCGAGCTCGGCGCGATGGCCGACTCCGCCGCCCGGGTGCGGGTGTTCTCCGACGACGGGCACTGCGTCGCCGACCCCGCGCTCATGCGGCGGGCGCTGGAGTACGTCAAGGCCTTCGACGGCGTGATCGCCCAGCACGCCGAGGAGCCGCGGCTCACCGCCGGCGCGCAGATGCACGAGGGCGACCGCTCCGCCCGGCTCGGGCTCACCGGCTGGCCGGCCGCCGCGGAGGAGGCGATCATCGCCCGCGACGTGCTGCTCGCCGAGCACGTCGGCGCGCGGCTGCACGTCTGCCACGTCTCGACGGCGGGCTCGGTGGAGATCCTGCGCTGGGCGAAGTCCCGCGGTGTCCGGGTGACCGCCGAGGTGACCCCGCACCACCTGCTGCTCACCGACGCCTGCGCGGAGTCCTACGACCCGGTGTTCAAGGTGAACCCGCCGCTCCGGACGGACGCCGACGTCGAGGCCCTGCGCGCCGGGCTGGCCGACGGCACGATCGACGCCGTCGGCACCGACCACGCCCCGCACGCGGTCGAGGACAAGGAGAGCGAGTGGGCCCAGGCCCGGCCCGGGATGCTCGGGCTGGAGCAGGCGCTCTCGGTCGTGATCGAGACGATGGTCGAGCCCGGCCGCCTGGACTGGGCCGGGGTCGCCGACCGCATGTCGGTCCGCCCCGCGCAGATCGGCCGCCTGGCCGACCACGGCCGCCCGATCGCCCCCGGCGAGCCCGCCAACCTGGTGCTCGTCGACCCGGCCGCCCGCGCGGCGGTCGACCCCGCGGCGCTGGCCAGCCGCAGCCGCAACAGCCCCTATGCCGGCCGGGAGCTCCCCGGCCGGGTGGTCGCGACGTTCCTGCGGGGGACCGCGACCGTCCTGGACGGAAAGGCAACACGGTGATCGACGCGACTTCCGGCGGCGAGATCGGCGATCTCGGCCCCATCAACGCGCGGACGGGGACGAGATCGGCGATCTCGTCCGAGGTGGCAGGCGGCCGGAGGGTGCAGCGGTGAGCGACGCGATCCTCGTGCTCGAGGACGGGCGCACGTTCCGGGGCGAGTCCTACGGCGCCACCGGGACGACGGTCGGGGAGGCGGTCTTCGCCACCGGGATGACCGGTTACCAGGAGACGCTCACCGACCCCAGCTACGCCGGCCAGATCGTGGCCATGACGGCGCCGCACATCGGCAACACCGGCGTCAACGGCGAGGACGACGAGAGCAGCCGGATGTGGGTCGCGGGCTTCGTCGTCCGCGACCCCGCGCGGCGCACGAGCAACTGGCGTGCCACGGGCGGCCTGGACGACGAGCTGGCGGCCCAGGGGGTCGTCGGCATCAGCGGCGTCGACACCCGCGCGCTGACCCGGCACCTGCGCGACCGGGGCGCGATGCGCGCCGGCATCAGCACCGAGCTGGACGCCGAGGCGCTGCTGGCCCGGGTGACCGCCGCCGCGAGCATGTCGGGTGCCGACCTGGCCCCCACGGTGAGCACGGGGGAGCCCTACGTCGTCCCTGCGGTGGGGGAGAAGCGGTTCACCATCGCCGCCCTGGACCTCGGCATCAAGACCGCCACCCCGCGCCACCTGGCCGCGCTCGGCGTCGAGACCCACGTGCTGCCCTCCACGGCCACCGCCGAGGAGCTGCTGGCCGCCGGGCCCGACGGGGTGTTCCTCTCCAACGGCCCCGGCGACCCGGCCGCGGCGGGCTACGCCGTCGAGGCGGTGCGCGGGGTGCTCGACGCCCGCCGGCCGCTGTTCGGCATCTGCTTCGGCAACCAGATCCTCGGCCGGGCGCTGGGCCTGGGCACCTACAAGCTGCGCTTCGGCCACCGCGGGCTGAACCAGCCGGTGCTCGACCGGGTCAGCGGCACGGTGCGGGTGACCAGCCACAACCACGGCTTCGCCGTCGACGCCCCGCTGGACCGGCCCACCGACACGCCGTACGGCCCGGTGGAGGTCAGCCACGTCGGCCTCAACGACGACGTCGTCGAGGGGCTGCGGCTGGTCGACGCCCCCGCGTTCAGCGTCCAGTTCCACCCGGAGTCGGCGGCCGGCCCGCACGACGCCGCCCCCCTGTTCCAGCGCTTCGTGGACCTGATGGAGACCGCCCGCCGCGGTGGCGACGCGGTCAGCCCGCCTCCCGTCGTGGAACGCAGCACCGGCGAGAAGGAGGCCTGACGTGCCCAGGCGCACCGACATCCAGCACGTGATGGTGATCGGCTCCGGGCCGATCCTCATCGGCCAGGCCGCCGAGTTCGACTACTCCGGCACCCAGGCCTGCCGCGTGCTCAAGGCCGAGGGGCTGCGGGTCAGCCTGGTCAACAGCAACCCGGCGACGATCATGACCGACCCGGAGATCGCCGACGCCACCTACGTGGAGCCGCTGACCCCGGAGTTCGTCGAGAAGGTGATCGCCAAGGAGCGCCCCGACGCGCTGCTGGCCACCCTCGGCGGGCAGACCGCGCTCAACATCGCGATCGGCCTGTACGAGAACGGCGTGCTGGAGAAGTACGGCGTGCAGCTCATCGGCGCCGACGTCGACGCGATCAACCGCGGCGAGGACCGGCAGATGTTCAAGGACATCGTCCGGTCCATCGGCGCCGACGCCCCGCGCTCGCGGGTCTGCGCGACGGTCGAGGAGGCGCTGGAGACCGCCGAGGAGGTCGGCTACCCGGTCGTCATCCGGCCCAGCTTCACCATGGGCGGCCTCGGCTCCGGGTTCGCCACCGACGAGGCGATGCTGCGGCGGATGGCCGCGCACGGGCTGGCCGACTCCCCGGTGCACACCGTGCTGATCGAGGAGTCGGTGCTCGGCTGGAAGGAGTACGAGCTCGAGCTGATGCGCGACCGCAGCGACAACGTCGTCGTCATCTGCTCCATCGAGAACATCGACGCGATGGGCGTGCACACCGGCGACTCGGTGACCGTGGCCCCGGCGATGACGCTCACCGACGTCGAGTACCAGCGGATGCGCGACGTCGGCATCGCCGTGCTGCGCGAGGTCGGGGTGGACACCGGCGGCTGCAACATCCAGTTCGCCGTCAACCCCGCCGACGGCCGGCTGGTCGTCATCGAGATGAACCCGCGGGTCTCGCGGAGCTCCGCGCTGGCGTCCAAGGCGACCGGCTTCCCGATCGCCAAGATCGCCGCGAAGCTCGCCATCGGCTACACCCTCGACGAGATCACCAACGACATCACCGGCGTCACCCCGGCGGCGTTCGAGCCGGCGCTGGACTACGTCGTCGTGAAGATCCCGCGCTTCGCGTTCGAGAAGTTCCCCGGCGCCGACCCCCGGCTGACCACGACGATGAAGAGCGTCGGCGAGGTCATGTCGATGGGCCGCAACTTCGCCGAGGCCCTGGGCAAGGCGATGCGCTCCACCGAGACGAAGGTGGCCGGGTTCTGGACCGGGGGTCCGGAGCCGCGGTCGGCCGAGGAGCTGCTCGAGGCGCTGCGGACCCCGGTCGACGGGCGGCTCTACACCGCCGAGGCGGCGCTGGCGGCGGGCGCGACCGTCGAGCAGGTGGCCGAGGCGAGCGGCTTCGACCCGTGGTTCGTCGACCAGATCGCCCTGGTCCGCGAGGTCGCCGAGGAGGTCCGTGCGACGCCGTCGCTCACCGCGGGGCTGCTCCGGCGGGCCAAGCGGCACGGGCTGTCCGACCGGCAGATCGCCGCGCTGCGCCCCGAGCTCGCCGGCGAGGACGGCGTCCGGTCGCTGCGCTGGCGGCTGGGCGTGCGGCCGGTCTACAAGACCGTCGACACCTGCGCCGCGGAGTTCGCCGCCCGCACCCCGTACCACTACTCCTCCTACGACGAGGAGACCGAGGTGCAGCCGCGGGAGAAGGAGGCGGTGCTCATCCTGGGCTCCGGCCCCAACCGGATCGGCCAGGGCATCGAGTTCGACTACTCCTGCGTGCACGCCGTCATGGCGCTGCAGGACGCCGGCTACGAGGCGGTGATGGTCAACTGCAACCCCGAGACCGTCTCCACCGACTACGACACCGCCGACCGGCTGTACTTCGAGCCGCTGACCTTCGAGGACGTCCTCGAGGTGGTCGAGGCCGAGCGCGCGGCCGGGCCGGTGGCCGGGGTGATCTGCACCCTGGGCGGGCAGACGCCGCTGGGCCTGGCGCAGCGGCTCAAGGACGCCGGCGTCCCGGTGCTGGGCACCTCCCCGGAGGCGATCGACGCCGCGGAGCACCGCGGCGCGTTCTCCCGCGTGCTGGCCGACACCGGTCTGCTGGCCCCCAAGCACGGCACGGCGACGACGTTCGCCGAGGCCCACGCGATCGCGACGGGGATCGGCTACCCGGTGCTCGTGCGCCCCTCCTACGTGCTCGGCGGGCGCGGCATGGAGATCGTCTACGACGACGCCACGCTGGAGGGCTACATCGCCAAGGCGACCGAGGTCAGCGACGACCACCCGGTGCTGGTCGACCGCTTCCTGGAGGACGCGGTCGAGATCGACGTCGACGCCCTCTACGACGGCACCGACCTGTACCTGGGCGGGGTCATGGAGCACATCGAGGAGGCCGGCATCCACTCCGGTGACTCCGCGTGCGCGCTGCCGCCGATCACCCTCGGGTCGGCCGACCTGCTCAAGATCCGGGCGGCGACGGGGAAGCTGGCCGCGCGGATCGGCGTCCGCGGGCTGATGAACGTCCAGTACGCGATCAAGGACGACATCCTCTACGTCATCGAGGCCAACCCGCGGGCCAGCCGCACGGTGCCCTTCGTCTCCAAGGCGACGGCGGTGCAGCTGGCGAAGGCGGCGGCGCGGATCGCCGTCGGCGAGTCGATCGCCTCGCTGCGGGCCGCGGGTGTCCTCCCGGCCACCGGCGACGGCACCGACCTGCCCGACCACGCGCCGATCGCGGTGAAGGAGGCGGTGCTGCCGTTCCACCGGTTCCGCACCGTCGAGGGCCACGGGGTCGACACCGTCCTCTCCCCGGAGATGAAGTCCACCGGCGAGGTGATGGGCCTGGACGCGCAGTTCGGCACGGCGTTCGCCAAGTCGCAGGCCGCCGCCTACGGCTCGCTGCCCACCGGGGGCACGGTCTTCGTGTCCCTGGCCAACCGGGACAAGCGCTCCGCGGTCTTCCCGATCAAGCGGCTCGCCGACCTGGGCTTCCGCCTGCTCGCGACCACGGG
The DNA here is from genome assembly GCF_021698995.1 of Blastococcus sp. KM273129. Classification (NCBI taxonomy): domain Bacteria; kingdom Bacillati; phylum Actinomycetota; class Actinomycetes; order Geodermatophilales; family Geodermatophilaceae; genus Blastococcus; species Blastococcus sp. KM273129. Next base: position 6,945 of record NZ_SSXB01000007.1, read on the forward strand.
CACCGCCCAGGTGCTGCGGCGCCACGGCGTCGCCGCCGAGGTGGTCGGGAAGTTCAGCGAGGGCCCGGGCAACATCGTGGAGCTCATCCAGGCCGGCGAGGTGGACCTGGTCTTCAACACCCCGTTCGGCGCCCCGGGCAACAGCGGCCCGCGGCTGGACGGCTACGAGATCCGCACGGCCGCGGTCAGCGCCGGCATCCCGTGCATCACGACGGTGCAGGGCATGGCCGCCGCGGTCCAGGGCATCGAGGCGCTCCGCCACGGGGGCATCGGCGTGCGCAGCCTGCAGGAGGTGCACGCGGCGCTGGCCGGCGGCACGCACGGCGGCCCGAGCACCTTCGCGGGGACGCAGGCGTGACGACGTCGTCGCCCGGCGCGGTCGCCCGGCTGCGCGACGACGTCGTCGCCCGCGGGCTGGTCGAGGGGCTGCCCGCGGCGTTCGCGGCGGGGCTCACCCGGTTCGGGCGGCCCCCGCAGGCCGACCTCGACGCGCTGACCGGTGCGGCCACCGACCTGGCCGCCCGGCTGGCCACCGGCGCGGTCGGCGAGGACGACCTGCCGCTCCTCACCCGCGTGCTCTGCACCGCCCGCCGGGCCGACCTGCTGGCCGCGCACGGGCTGCCCACGCCCGCCTACGACGTGCTCGGCTCCTTCCGCGAGAACCTGGAGCGGCCGCTGGGCCCGCGGCTGCCCGAGCGGCCGACCGCGGGCGGGCGGCGCTGGCCGCTGCTCGGCCGCACGGTGGGGTTCCCCGTCGGGGTCTCCTCGTGCGTCCTCAACGGCAGCGCGGCGTGGGTGCGGCACAACGTGGCCAACGGCTGGAACGTGCTCACGTACAAGACCGTGCGCGGCCGCGCCCACCCGCCCAACGAGGCCCCGAACTGGACGGTCGCCCCGGCGCAGACGGCGAGCCTTCCCCCGGGAGCCGTCGCGGACGTCGTATCCGACCCCTGGGACTGGGTGCCGCCGGGCTCGCCGGCGGTGAGCAGCGTCAACTCCTTCGGCGTCCCGTCGCCCGAGCCGGAGGAGTGGATGGCCGACCTGGCGCGCGCCGTGGCCGCCGTCGGCGAGGAGCAGGTGCTGCTGGTGAGCGTCATGGGGGAGGGCGACGACCTGGCGGCTGACTTCGCCCGCACCGCGCTCCTGGCGCAGGAGGCCGGCGCGACGGTGGTCGAGCTGAACCTCTCCTGCCCCAACACCCTCGACCGGTCGGCGGCCGGGGTGAAGCCGCCGCTGTGCCTGGACGCCGACGCGACCGTCGCGGTCGTCGAGGCGGTGCGACGGCAGCTCGACGACCGCACGGGGCTGGTGGCCAAGCTCTCCTGGCTGGACGTCGACCGGCTGGCCGCGCTCGTCCCTCGGCTGGCCCCGCTGGTCGACGGGATCGCCGGCATCAACACCGTGCAGAGCCGGGTGCGCCGCAGCGACGGCACGCCCACCTTCCCGGGGCGCGAGCTGGCCGGGCTGTCCGGGATAGCCGTCCGCGAGCCGGCGCTGGACTTCACCCGCCGCCTGGTCGCCCTGCGCGCGTCGGGCGGGGCGCACTTCGACGTCCTGGCGATGGGCGGGGTGACCGACCCCGCCTCGTTCGAGGCGCTCTTCACCGCCGGGGCCGACGCCGTGCAGGCCGCCGCCGGCGCGTTCGCCGACCCCATGCTCGCGCGGCGCTGCGTCGACGCGCTCGGCGAGACCCTGCCCCGATCCGTGGAGGCCCCGTGAACGCACCCTTCGGTCAACGGCTCGCCGACGCCGTGGCCGCCCGGGGGCCGCTGTGCGTCGGCATCGACCCGCACGCCGCCCTGCTGGACGCCTGGGGGCTGCCCGACAGCGCCGAGGGGATAGCCGCGTTCACCGACGCCGTCATCGGCGCGCTGGCCGGGTCGGTCGCCGTCCTCAAACCGCAGATCGCCTTCTACGAGCGGTTCGGCTCCCGTGGCGTCGCCGTCCTGGAGGAGGGGGTGGCCCGGGCGCGGGCCGCCGGGGCGCTGGTGCTGCTGGACGCCAAGCGCGGCGACATCGGCTCGACCATGGCCGCCTACGCCGACCACCTGCGCGCCGACCACCCGCTGGCGGTGGACGCGATGACCGTCAACCCCTACCTGGGACCGGGCTCGCTGCAGCCGGCGGTCGACACCGCGCGGCAGCACGGCGGGGGGCTGTTCGTGCTGGCCCGCACCTCCAACCCCGACGCCGGGACGCTCCAGCACGCGCGCGCCGGCGAGCGGTCGGCCGCGCAGGTCGTCGTCGACACCGTGCGCGGGTGGAACACCCCGGGCTGGGTCGTGGGCGATCCGCTGCCCGACCCCGGTGCCGTGCGGGACCTGGCGACCGGGTTCGGGCCCACCACCGGCTCGTTCGGGGTGGTGGTCGGGGCGACGCTGCGGGAGCTGGACGTCGACCTGGCCGGTCTGGGCGGTCCGGTGCTGGCACCCGGCCTCGGTGCGCAGGGCGGCACGGTGCGCGACCTGCGCCGGCTGTTCGGCGTCCGCGCCGCGGTCGTGCCCACGGTGTCCCGGGACGTGCTCGGCGCGGGCCCGGACCCGGCCGCGCTGCGGGCCGCCGCCGAGCGCTGGGCGGAGGCGCTGGCGGCCTGAGCGGGAACCGCTGCCGGGCGTGTCGTCCCGTCGGCGTGTCGCGGCGCCTCGGACCAGGTGCGCGGGCAACCGACCCGGCGAGACCCGACCGTCCGGTTAGCGCATCCGACCTGGGCTGATCACGGAGAGTCACCGAAAGGGCGGCGATCGTGCGGACCCGGGGTGCCGGGGCCGTGCCGCGGGTCGCCGCGTCCGCGCGGACCTGCGGATTTGCCCTGAACTCCCAGGGCGGACAGGCTCGCAGCCGGGGACGCGGTGCGTCCCCGGAAACCGAACGACCGCCGGTCGCACATCGGCCGACGACGACACGATTGGGTTGCACGATGCCCCTGCCTGAACTGTCCCCGGAACAGCGGGCCGCCGCCCTCGAGAAGGCGGCCGCGGCCCGCAAGGCGCGCGCCGAGCTGCGCGAGCGACTCAAGAGCAAGGGCGCCACCGTCGGCGACGTCCTCAAGCAGGGCGAGACCGATGAAGTGATCGGCAAGATGCGGGTCTCCGCGGTCCTGGAATCCCTGCCCGGTGTGGGCAAGGCGCGGGCTGCGAAGATCATGGAGCGCCTGGAGATCTCCCCCACGCGACGCGTGCGGGGGCTGGGCGCCAACCAGCGGCGGGCGCTGGAGGCCGAGTTCGGCGGCGACACGATCGACGCCGACCAGGTCCCCGCCGACGGCTCCGTCTGAGGGGGTCGTCGGCAACCGCCGACGACCCCGGGCGAGGACGACGAGTGGCAGCAGCGACACCGGCACGGCTGACCGTGCTCTCCGGACCCTCCGGGGTCGGCAAGGGCACCGTGGTCGCCGAGGTCCGGCGGCGGCACCCCGAGGTCTGGGTGTCGGTGTCGGCCACCACTCGTCGTCCCCGGCCCGGCGAGGTCGACGGCGTGCACTACCACTTCGTCTCCGCCGCCGAGTTCGACCGGCTGATCGCCACCGACGGGCTCCTGGAGTGGGCGGAGTACGCGGGCAACCGCTACGGCACCCCGCTCGCGCCGGTGCAGGCGCAACTCGCCAGCGGCCGGCCGGCGCTGCTGGAGATCGAGCTCCAGGGCGCCCGGCAGGTCCGGGCCCGCGCCCCCGAGGCGCAGCTGGTCTTCCTCGCCCCGCCGTCGTGGGCCGAGCTGGTGAGCCGGCTGGCCGGGCGGGGGTCGGAGCCGGCCGCCGTCCAGGAGCGCCGGCTGGCGATCGCGCAGGCCGAGCTGGACTCCTCCGGCGAGTTCGACGTGGTGGTGGTCAACGACGACGTCGCCCGCGCCGCGGACGAGTTGGTAGGCTTGCTGACTGCGCCCTCGCCCGGACCCCTTCCGGGCACCGGCGCCCACGAGTGAGCCCGCCGGTCCGCCGGCCGCCCGCTCCCACGAAAACGATCGAGGAGACCCGTCCGACCGTGTCCGGAGTCGCACCCGCCCCCGAGGGCATCACCAACCCGCCGATCGACGAGCTGCTCGAGCGCACCAGCAGCAAGTACGGCCTGGTGATCTTCGCCGCCAAGCGCGCGCGCCAGATCAACGCCTACTACAGCCAGCTCTCCGAGGGCCTGCTGGAGTACGTCGGCCCGCTGGTCGACACCGCGCCCCAGGAGAAGCCGCTGTCGATCGCGCTCCGCGAGATCAACGAGGGCCTCCTGGCGCACACCGCCGGCGAGAACTGAGACAGGACCCCCTCGCCCCCCACCGCTCGCTCTACTCGCGGCGGGCCCCTGCGAGGGGGCCGTTCCATCCCTTTCTGGTGACGCCCCCGGCCCGCGCCGGGGGCGTCGTCGTGCCTGCGGCAGGATGAGCGCATGAGCCGGATCGTGCTGGGTGTCAGCGGGGGAGTGGCCGCCTACAAGGCCGCGCTGCTGCTGCGGGCCCTCACCGAGGCGGGGCACGACGTCCGCGTCGTCCCCACGCCCGGGGCGCTGCACTTCGTCGGGGCGGCGACCTTCGAGGCCCTCTCCGGCAACCCCGTCACCACCGACGTGTGGTCCGACGTCCCCGAGGTCGCCCACGTGCGCATCGGGCAGACCGCCGACCTCGTCGTCGTCGCGCCGGCCACCGCCGACCTGCTGGCGCGGGCCGCGGCGGGCCGGGCCGACGACCTGCTCACCGCCACCCTGCTCACCGCGCACTGCCCGGTCGTCTTCGTGCCGGCCATGCACACCGAGATGTGGCTGCACCCCGCGACGCAGGACAACGTGGCGACGCTGCGCCGCCGGGGCTCGATCGTCCTCCCGCCCGCCGTCGGCCGGCTCACCGGGCCCGACTCCGGCCCCGGCCGGCTGCCCGAGCCCGCCGACGTCGCCGCCCTGGCCGCCGTCGTCCTCGAGGGCGGCGCCGCCGCGCTGCCCCGCGACCTCGCCGGCCGGACGGTGGTCATCAGCGCCGGCGGCACCCGCGAGCCGCTGGACCCGGTCCGCTACCTCGGCAACCGCTCCTCGGGCCGGCAGGGCTGGGCGCTGGCCCGCGTGGCCGCCGCCCGCGGCGCCGAGGTGGTCCTGGTCGCGGCCAACGTGGAGGCCCCCGCCCCCTTCGGGGTCCGGGTCGTGCCCGTGGAGACCGCCGAGCAGCTGCGGACGGCGGTGCTGACCGAGGCCCAGGCCGCCGACGTGGTGGTCATGAGCGCGGCGGTGGCCGACTTCCGCCCGGCCGGCGTCGCCGCGACCAAGCTGAAGAAGGGTTCGGCCGCGGAGCCCAGCGCGGTGGAGCTGGTCCGCAACCCCGACGTGCTCGCCGAGCTCGTCGGCGAGCGGCGGCCCGGTCAGCTCGTCGTCGGTTTCGCCGCCGAGACCGGGGACGCCGACGGCGACGTGCTCACCCACGCCCGGGCCAAGCTCGCCCGGAAGGGCTGCGACCTCCTCGTGGTCAACGACGTCTCGGCCGGCCAGGTGTTCGGCCGGCCGGACAACGCCGTCGTCGTGCTCGCCGCCGACGGCGCGGTCACCGAGGTCCCGCGGGGCAGCAAGGACGCCGTCGCCGCCGGGATCTGGACCGCCGTCGCCGCGCGGCTGGGCGGGCCCGGCGAGGCCTGACGGAGCCGTCGTGCCCGCCGCGGGGGTGCGCCGGTAACGTTCCTCCCCGGTGCTCCGCACCGAACGTCCGTCGAGCCGCCGTCGCTCCGCCCCCACCCGCCCACCGTCCCAGGGAGTCACCGAGTGCCACGCCGCCTCTTCACGTCCGAGTCGGTGACCGAGGGCCACCCGGACAAGATCGCCGACCAGATCAGCGACTCGATCCTGGACGCGATGCTCGCCCAGGACCCGCGCAGCCGCGTCGCCGTCGAGACGCTCATCACCACCGGCCAGGTGCACATCGCCGGCGAGGTCACCACGGCCGGGTACGTCGACATCCCGGCGATCGTCCGCGAGACGGTGCTCCGGATCGGCTACGACTCCTCGCGCAAGGGTTTCGACGGTGCCTCCTGCGGCGTCAGCGTGTCCATCGGGGCCCAGTCGCCCGACATCGCCCAGGGCGTGGACGTCGGGTACGAGTCGCGGACGCAGGCCCAGGTCCGCGACCAGGAGCAGGCCGTCGAGGATGCGATCGAGCGCCAGGGCGCCGGCGACCAGGGCCTGATGTTCGGGTACGCGACCGACGAGACCCCCGAGCTGATGCCGCTGCCGATCGCGCTGGCCCACCGGCTGTCCCGCCGGCTCTCCGCGGTGCGCAAGGACGGCTCGGTGCCCTACCTGCGGCCCGACGGCAAGACCCAGGTCACCGTCGTCTACGAGGACGACCGCCCGGTGGCCGTCGACACGGTCGTCGTCTCCTCGCAGCACGCCGAGGACATCTCCATCGAGACGCTGCTCACCCCCGACATCGAGGAGCTCGTCGTCGAGCCGGAGCTGGCCGCGCTCGGCCTGCCCACCAAGGGGCACCGGCTGCTCGTGAACCCGACCGGCAAGTTCGTCATCGGCGGCCCGATGGGCGACGCCGGGCTCACCGGCCGGAAGATCATCGTCGACACCTACGGCGGCATGGCGCGCCACGGCGGCGGTGCCTTCTCCGGCAAGGACCCGTCGAAGGTCGACCGCTCGGGCGCGTACGCGATGCGCTGGGTCGCCAAGAACGTGGTGGCCGCGGGCCTGGCCCGCCGCTGCGAGGTGCAGGTGGCCTACGCCATCGGCGCCGCGCACCCGGTCGGGCTGTTCGTCGACACGCAGGGCACCGGCGCGGTCGCCGACGAGGTGCTGGAGAAGGCGATCACCTCGGTGTTCGACCTGCGGCCGGGCGCCATCGTCCGCGACCTGGACCTGCTCCGCCCGATCTACGGCCCCACCGCCGCCTACGGCCACTTCGGCCGCGCGGACCTCGACCTGCCCTGGGAGCGGCTGGACCGGGTCGAGGCGCTGAAGGCCGCGGTCGCCTGAACCGAAGGACCCCGCCGACCCCCGGAGCCGGGGAGTTGTCGGTGTGAGCACGGAGACTGGTCCGGTGCAGGTCGCCCGGGTCGTCGTCGACGTGCCCCTGGCGCACCTGGACCGGCCGTTCGACTACGCCGTCCCGGAGAAGTACGCCGGCACGGTGCAGGCCGGGTGCCGGGTGCGGGTCCGGTTCCACGGCCGGCTCGTCGACGGCGTGGTCTGGGAGCTGGCGGAGAGCACCGACTTCGCCGGCCGGCTGCAGCCGCTCTCGCACGTGCCCTCCGGCGAACCGGTGCTCACCCCGCAGGTCGCGCGGCTGGTCCGGGCCGTGGCGGACCGCTACGCGGGGACGGCGAGCGACGTGCTGCGGCTGGCCCTGCCGCCGCGCCGGGGCGCCGCCGAGAAGCGGGAGTCGCCGACCCCCGCGGCCCTGCCCGAGCCGCCGGACCCCGCCGGGTTCGCCCGCTACCAGGCCGGGCCGTCGCTCCTGTCCGCCCTGGCCGAAGGGCGGCCGGCGCGCGCGGTCTGGACGGCGCTGCCCGGTGAGGAGTGGCCCACCCGGCTCGTCGAGCTGTGCCGCGCGGCGCTCGCGGGGCGGCGCGGGTCGCTGGTGGTGGTCCCCGACGGCCGGGACCTCGACCGGCTGGCCGCGGCGGCGCAGCGCCTGCTGCCCGAGCACTCCTTCACCGTGCTGCGGGCCGACGACTCGCCCGAGAAGCGCTACCGGCGGTTCCTCGCCGCCTCGCGCGGCGCCGCGCAGGTGGTGCTGGGCACCCGGGCGGCGATGTTCGCGCCGGTCCGGGACCTCGGCCTGGTGGTCGTCTGGGACGACGGCGACGACCTGCACTCCGAGGAGCGGGCGCCCTACCCGCACGCCCGCGACGTGCTGGTCCAGCGCGCCTGGCTCGACTCCTGCGCCGCGGTGGTCGCGGGCACGTCGCGCACCGCCGAGGCCGCGCTGCTCGTGGAGTCCGGCTGGGCCAACGAGCTGGTCGCCGACCGCCCGGCGCTGCGCGCCGCGGCCCCGCGGGTGCAGGCGCTGGGCGACGACTTCGAGCTGGCCCGCGACCCGGCGGCGCGCACCGCGCGCCTGCCCTCGCTGGCCTACGAGACGGCCCGCCGCGCGCTGGCCGCGGGGGCACCGGTGCTCGTGCAGGTGCCCCGGCGCGGCTACGTCCCGTCGCTGGCGTGCGCCCGCTGCCGGGCGCCGGCCCGGTGCGCGCACTGCGCGGGCCCGCTGGGCATATCGCCGCGACCAGGTCCCGGGGGGACCCGCATCCCGGCCTGCCGCTGGTGCGCCCGGCCGGCGGCCACCTTCGACTGCCCGCACTGCCACGCGACGAAGCTGCGGGCCGCGGTGGTGGGGGAGTCGCGCACCGCTGAGGAGCTCGCGCGCGCCTTCCCGGGCACGACCGTGCGCACCTCCGGCAGCACGTCCGGGGTCCTCGCCACCGTGCCGGCGGGGCCGGCGCTGGTCGTCGCCACGCCGGGGGCGGAGCCGGTGGCCGACGGCGGTTACGGCGCCGCGCTGCTGCTGGACTCCTGGGCGCTGCTGGGCCGGGCCGACCTGCGGGCGGGGGAGGAGACGCTGCGGCGGTGGACGACCGCCGCGGCGCTCGTGCGACCGGCCTCGGCCGGCGGGCAGGTGGTCGTGGCCGCCGACGCCGCCCACCCGGTGGTGCAGGCCCTGGTGCGCTGGGACCCGGCCTGGCTGGCCGAGCGGGAGCTCGCCGACCGCCGGGAGCTGGGGTTCCCGCCGGTGACGCGCATGGCATCGCTGGTGGGGTCGCCGTCCGCGCTGGCGGAGTTCCTGGCCACCGCACGGCTGCCCGACGGCGCCGACCTGCTGGGGCCGGTGCCGGAGCGGCCGCGGCCGGGGCAGGAGGGGGAGCGCGAGCGGTACCTGGTGCGGGTGCCGCGGACCGAGGGCGCCGCCCTGGCGCACGCGCTCGCCGAGGTGCAGGGCGTGCGGAGCGCGAAGAAGGTGCCCGAGCACGTGCGCGTGCAGCTGGACCCGCTCGACCTGGTGTAGGCGTCGCCGCTGCGGTGGTGGTCTCCCGGTGCTGCTGCCCCCGGCCGGTCGCGCTCTGCCCCGTCTGCGTGGGCAGGGCGCGACCACGCGCGGGAGAGCCCGGAGGCCCGCACCGCTGCGCCGGGCGCCGGCGAGCTGCGACGATGCGGGGCGTGCGGACGATCGGGCTGCTGGGCGGGATGAGCTGGGAGAGCAGTGCGCTGTACTACCGGCTGCTCAACGAGGCGGTGCGCGACCGGCTCGGCGGGTTCCACTCGGCGCGCTGCATCCTCCTCTCGGTGGACTTCGCCGGCGTCCAGCGGCTGCAGGCGGCCGGCGAGTGGGCCGCCGCGGGGGAGCTGCTGGCGGCCGACGCGCGTGCGCTGCAGGACGCCGGCGCGGACCTGGTGCTGCTGTGCACCAACACGATGCACACCGTCGCCGATGCGGTGACCGGCGCGATCGACGTCCCGTTCCTGCACATCGGCGACACCACCGCCGAGGCGATCACCGCGGCCGGCCTCACCCGCGTCGGGCTGCTCGGCACCGGCTACACGATGGCGCAGCCCTTCCTGGTCGACCGGCTCGCGGCCGCCGGGCTGGAGGTCCTCGTGCCGGAGCAGCCCGACCGCGACCTGGTGCACCGGGTGATCTACGACGAGCTGGTGCTCGGCGTCGTCCGCGAGGAGTCGCGGCGGACCTACCAGGAGGTGGTCGGCCGGCTGGTGGCCCGCGGCGCGCAGGGGGTGGTGCTCGGCTGCACCGAGATCGAGCTGCTGATCGGGCCGGACGACGTCCCCGTCCCGACCTTCCCCACGACGGCGCTGCACGCCGCCGCCGTCCGGGCCGCGCTGGGAGAAGGACCCCGCTGCCCCCCACCGCTCGCGAGCTCAGGGCGGGACCCTGCAGCGGGCCGCTCCAGCACCTCAGCAGCGCCGCCTACGATCGACCGGTGAGCGTCACCCCCATCCGGCTGTTCGGCGACCCGGTGCTGCACCGGCCCGCGGCCCCCGTCGTCGACTTCGACGCCGAGCTCCGGCGGCTCGTCGACGACCTCACCGACACCATGCGGGCCGCTGGTGGCGCGGGTCTGGCCGCGCCGCAGATCGGCGTCGGGCTGCGGGTCTTCACCTGGTACGTCGACGGCGAGGTCGGCCACCTGGTCAACCCCGACGTCGCCCCGGTGGGGGAGGAGGTGCAGGACGGCCCCGAGGGCTGCCTGTCCATCCCCGCCCTGCGCTACGACTGCCGGCGCCACCAGCACGTGGTCGCCACCGGCTGGAACGTGCACGGCGACCCGGTGCGGGTCGAGGGTTCCGAGCTGCTGGCCCGCGCGATCCAGCACGAGACCGACCACCTCGACGGCGTGCTGTTCGTCGAGCGGCTCGCCGACGCCGACCGCGCCGCCGCGCTCGCCGAGATCCGGGCCGCCGAGTGGAACGGCCACGGCAGCTACCTCCCCGTCGTGAAGGTGAGCCCGCACTGAAGCTCCTGTTCGCCGGCACGCCGGCGCCCGCCGTCCCGTCCCTGGAGGCGCTGCTCGCCTCCGACCACGAGGTCGTCGCCGTCCTCACCCGGCCGGACGCCCGCTCCGGGCGCGGCCGGAAGGTCAGCCGCTCCCCGGTCGCGGAGCGGGCCGACGCGGCCGGCCTCCCGGTGCTCCAGCCGCGTTCGCCCCGCGAGCCCGAGTTCCTCGAGCAGCTCGCGGCCCTCGGCGTCGACTGCGTGCCCGTGGTGGCCTACGGCGCGCTGGTGCCCCAGGCGGCGCTGGACGTGCCGCCGCGCGGCTGGGTGAACCTGCACTTCTCGCTGCTGCCCGCGTGGCGGGGGGCAGCGCCGGTGCAGCACGCGATCATGGCCGGCGACGAGGTGACCGGGGCGTCGACCTTCCTCCTGGAGGCGGGCCTGGACACCGGGCCGGTCTACGGCACCCTGACCGAGGCCATCCGGCCGCGGGACACCGCCGGCGACCTGCTCGAGCGGCTGGCCGTCAGCGGAGCGCAGCTGCTGCTGGCCACCCTGGACGGCATCGCCGCCGGTGCGCTGGAGCCGCAGCCGCAGCCGGCCGAGGGCGTCAGCCTCGCCCCGAAGGTGGAGACGGCGGACGCCCGGGTCGACTGGACGCTGCCCGCCCACGTGGTGGACCGGCGGATCCGCGGCGTCTCCCCGGCCCCGGGCGCGTGGACGACGTGGCGGGGGGAGCGGATGCGCCTCGGCCCGGCCGTGCCCGTCCCCGGGGGCCCGCCCCTGGCGCCCGGTGAGCTGCACGTCGACGGGGACGTGCTCGTGGGCACCGGCCACGGCGCGGTGCGGCTGGACCAGGTGCAGCCCGCGGGCAAGCGGATGCTGCCGGCGGCGGACTGGGCCCGCGGGGCGCGTCCCGCCACGGGCGAGCGGCTGGGCGGCGGGTGACCCGCCCGCCCGAGCGCCAGGGAGGCGCCCCCCGCCGCGGCGGCCGCCCGCGCCCGGCTCCCCGGCGGCGCCCGCTGGACGGGGCCCGCCTGACCGCGTACGACGTCCTCGACGGCGTGTCCTCGCGCGACGCCTACGCCAACCTGCTCCTCCCGCAGCTGCTGCGCGAGCGCGACCTCGAGCCCCGCGACGCCGCCTTCGCCACCCAGCTCGCGTACGGCGCGCTGCGCGCCCAGGGCACCCTCGACGCGATCCTGACCGGGCTGGTGTCCCGCCCGCTGACCGAGCTGGACCCGCGGGTGCTGGACCTGCTCCGGCTGGGCGCCTACCAGATCGTCGACCTGCGGGTGCCCTCCCACGCGGCCGTGGACACCACCGTCGCCCTGACCCGCGCCATCGTCGGCACCGGTGCCTCCGGTCTGGTCAACGCCGTGCTGCGCAAGGTCGCCGCGGGCGGCGACCGGGCCGCGTGGCTGGCCGCGCTGGGGGCCGGGGGCGACGAGCGGCTCGCGCTGGCCACCGACCACCCGCGCTGGATCGTCGAGGCCTGGCGCGACGCACTGGGTGGCGACGACGAGCTGGAGCCGGCGCTGCTGGCCGACGACGCGGCCCCCGAGGTGCACCTGGTCGCCCGGCGCATGGAGCGCGCCGCGCTGGCCGAGGAGTCCGGCGGTTCGCCGGGCCCGTGGTCGCCGTACGCCGTCCGGCTCGGCGGGGGGGACCCGGGCCGTCTCGCGGCGGTGCGCTCGGGGCGGGCGGCGGTGCAGGACGAGGGGAGCCAGCTCGCCGCCCTGCTGCTCGCTCGCGCACCGCTCGAGGGGCCCGACGAGGCGTGGCTGGACGTGTGCGCCGGCCCCGGCGGGAAGGCCGGGCTGCTCGCCGCGCTCCGGCCCGGCGGCGTCCGGCTCACCGCCGCCGACCGCGCGCCGCACCGGGCCGAGCTGGTCCGCCGCGCACTGGCCGGGGAGGCCGACGTCGAGGTGCTGGCCGCCGACGGCCGGGAGCCGCCGTGGGCGCCGGGCTCCTTCGACCGGGTGCTGCTGGACGCCCCGTGCACGGGGCTGGGCGCGTTGCGCCGCCGTCCGGAGGTGCGCTGGCGGCGGACCCCCGAGGACGTCCCGGCGCTCGTCGAGCTGCAGACCGAGCTGCTCGCCGCCGCGCTGGCCTCGGTGCGCCCCGGCGGGGTGCTGGCCTACGTGACGTGCTCACCGCACACGGAGGAGACGGTGGCCGTCGTCGGCACCGCCGCCGCCCGGGACGACGTCGAGGTGCTGCCGGTGGCCCCGCTGTTCCCGGAGGTGCCGGGCATCGCGCGCGGGGACTTCGGGCAGCTGTGGCCGCACCGGCACGGCACCGACGCGATGTTCATGGCGCTGCTCCGCCGGACCCGCTGAGGCCGCCCCCGTCAGGCGCGGTCCGCGCCCTGCCGGTGGCGCTCGGCCCAGAGGGCGGCCTGCGTCCGGTCGGCGACCCCCAGCCGCTGGAGGATGTGGGTCACGTGCGCCTTCACGGTGCGCTCGCTGATGGCCAGCCGGCGCGCGATGGACTTGTTGGGCTGCCCCTGGCGGATCAGCTCCAGCACCTCGCGCTCCCGTTCGGTCAGCGGGTCGGCCTGCGCCCGCCCGCGCACCTCGGACAGCAGCGACCGGGCGACCGCAGGGTCGACGGGTGCGTCGCCCCGGACCACCGCCCGCACCCCGTCGAGGACGGTCTCGGCCTCGCTCTGCTTGAGCAGGTAGCCGTCGGCGCCCGCGTGGACGGCGGCGAGCACCAGGTCGGCGTCGGCGAAGGACGTCAGCACCAGGATGCGGACCGGGTCCCCGGCCGCGCGCAGGGCCCGGATCACCTCGACGCCGTCGAGCACGGGCATCGACAGGTCGAGCAGGAGCACGTCCGGCCGCAGGGCCGCCACGGCCGCCAGGCCCGCCCGCCCGTGGGCCTCCGTGCCGACGCAGACGACGTCCGCGGCGGTGCCCAGCAGGTGCGCGAGCCCGGTCCGGACGATCGAGTGGTCGTCGACGACCAGGACGCGGATCACCGGACCGCCCCGGCCGCGGGCACGGCGGCGGCCGGCCGGGGGCCGGCCGGCTCGACGGGGACGGTGACCGTCAGCCGGGTGCCGCGCCCGGGACAGCTCTCCGCGGTCAGCGAGCCCCCCGACTCCCCGATCAGGTCCGACAGCGCGCGCAGCCCCAGGTGGCCGGCAGCGCTGCGCTCGGCCAGCCGGGCGTCGTCGAAGCCGACCCCGTCGTCGTCCACGACCAGCGTGACGACGTCGTCGCGGCGGGTCAGCGTGATCCGGACGGTGCGGGCCCGGCTGTGGTGGGACACGTTGCGGACCGCCTCCAGGGCGCAGCGGTACAGCAGCGCGGCCGCGGGGCGGGGCAGGCCGTCGGCCGGGCCCGCGTCCAGGACCACCTCGCAGCCCCGCCGCTCCAGCCCCGCGGCCAGCCCCTGGAGCGCCGGCCCGAGCCCCGCGGCGGGGAGCGGTGGCGGGCTGAGGTCCACGAGGAGCCGGCGGAGCTCCGAGACGCAGCGGCGCAGGCCGCCGGCCGTGGCCGCCAGCAGGGCGCGGGTGCGGGGGTCCGCGGAGCCGCCCAGCCGGGCGGCGTCCAGGTCGTAGGTCAGCCCGGTGAGGTCCTGCACGACGCCGTCGTGCACGTCGTGGGCGATGCGCCGCCGCTCGGCGTGGGAGGCGTCGACGGCGGCCCGGAGGAGGACCGCCTCACCCTCCTGGCTGCGGCGCAGCCGCCGGGCCAGGTCCCACGCCAGCGGAATCTGCAGCAGCTCGAGGGCCAGCAGGGCGCCCAGCCCGGCCGGGGCGAAGCGCCGCCAGGCCTGCTCGGCGGCCTCGGCGACCGCGTCGTAGGACTGGTACACCTCCACGATCAGCGGCCGGCCGCTGCTGTCGCGGACGCCGACGTAGGCCTCCAGCAGCTCCCCGTGACCGCGCTCGTACCGGTTCTCCGGGTCGGACAGGTCGCTGACGTGGGAGAGGACGACGTCCCCGGAGAGCACCCGGAGCTCGGCGTCGTCCAGGGGGAACACGCGGCCGATCAGGCGCGGCTCGTCCGACCAGACCAGACGGCCCTCGGCGGTCCAGACCTTCACCCGGACGACGGGACCGGAGGCGACGACGGGCTGGACGGCGTCGGCCAGGGCCGCGCCGGCCCCGGGGTCGCCCACGGCCACCTCAGGGGTCAGCCGCGGCTCCACGACGCCGTGGGCCACGACGCGGGCCAGCCGCTCGGCCGAACGGGTCGCCTCCTGCTCGCCGGCGTGCTGGGCGAGGACCCCGGTCACCCCGATGAGCGCGGCCGTCACCAGCAGCCCGGCGAGGGTGAACCGGGCGACCGAGCCGGCGACCGAGACCCTGGCCCCGACCCCGCTGCTGCGGCGACTTCGCGACACGGGCGGAGGGTAGGCGCGGATGCGCTGGTGGAGAGGGGGGTGCACCCCGGACCCCCAGTTTCGGGTGGGACCGCGGTACTAGCCCCAACGTCCACTGGAGGACGCGACCCCCGGCGGGGGAACGTGCCGCCATGCGACGGCACGGCGCTCCGCCCGGACCCCGGGGTCTGCGGCCGGTGCTGCCGTTCGTCCGTCCCGAGCGCGGCCGGCTCGCGCTGGCGGCCGGTGCCTCCATCGGTCAGGTGGGCTGCTCGTTGCTGCGCCCCTGGCCGCTGGCGCTCGCGGTCGACTCCGCGCTCGGCGGGCTGCCGCCGCAGGGCCCGGCGGCGCCGCTCGCCGGTGTGGATCCGGTGGGCCTGCTGGTCGTCGCCGCGGTCGCCACGGTGGCGCTGGTCGTCGCCGAGGGGCTGCTCGGTGTCGCCGCGACGGCGAGCAGCGAACGGGCGGCCGAGCGCATCGGGGGCCGGTTGCGGGCCGGCGTCTTCGCCCACGTGCTGACCCTCTCGCTGCGCTGGCACGACCGGACGCGCTCCGGCGAGGTGGCCAACCGGCTCACCACCGACGTGGGGCGGGCCCTCGACGCCGTCGTCGTCACGTTCACGACGCTGGTCCCCGACCTGCTGCTGCTCACCGGCGTGCTGGTCGTGCTGCTCGCCGTCGACCCGGTGCTGGCGTTGCTCGGGACGACGGTGCTGCCGGTCCTGGCGTGGCTGACCGCGCGGCAGCGCCGGCGGGTCCGGGCGGCCGAGCAGGCCGCCCGCGCCGCGTCGGGACGGCTGGCCGCCACGGCGGTGGAGCTGCTGCGCAACGTGCGGGCCGTCCAGGCGTTCGGCCGCCTGGACCGGGCGCAGGCGATGTTCGCCGCGCACAACGACAGCACGGTCGCCGCCGAGCAGGCCGTGGTCACCACCGAGGCCCGGTGGTCGCCCGTGCCGTCGGTGGTCCTCGCCTTCGGCACCGGCGCCGTCCTGCTCGCCGGCGGCCTGCAGGTGCGCGACGGGGTGCTGACCACCGGGGAGCTCCTGGTGGTCCTGGCCTACCTGCGCGACCTGCAGTCCCCGGTCCGCGGCCTGGTGCGGCTGACCGGGGTGCGGGCGAAGGCCGCGGCCAGCATCGCGCGCCTGGCCGAGGTGCTCGACTGCACCGAGGCGGTGCCCGCGCCCGCCCGCCCGCACCCGGTGCCGCCGGTGCGGGAGGGGCTGCGGCTGGAGGGCGTGCGGTTCGCCTACGCGCCGGACCGCCCGGTGCTCGACGGCTTCGACCTCACCGTCGCGGCGGGGGAGACGGTCTGCCTGTTCGGGCCGAGCGGATCGGGCAAGAGCACCGTCCTGCAACTGGTCCTGCGGCTGTACGACGTCGACGGCGGCCGCATCCTGCTCGACGGGATCGACCTCCGCGGCTTCGACCCGGTGCAGCTGCGCCAGAGCCTGGCCTACGTGCCCCAGGACCCGTGGCTGCTCGACGGCACGCTCGCGGAGAACATCGCGTTCGGCAACCCGGCGGCGACCCGCGAGGAGCTGGTGGCGGCGGCGCAGGCGGCCCGCGTGGAGGAGTTCGCCGCCCGCCTGCCCCTGGGCTACGACACGCCGCTGGGCGAGAGCGGGGCCCAGCTGTCGGGCGGCCAGCGCCGGCGGGTGGCCCTCGCCCGGGCCGTGATCTCACCGGCACCGGTCCTGCTGCTCGACGAGCCGACCGCCTCCCTGGACCGGGAGGCGGCCCACCAGGTGATCGCCGCGATCCGCACCGTGGGCCGCGGCCGCACCGTGCTGGTCGTCACGCACGACCCCCGGCTGGCCGCCATCGCCGACCGGACCGTGGAGGTGCAGCCGCCGGCCGGCCCGCTGCCCGCGCCGCCGCCGGTCGTCGCGGCCCGCCCGGTCGCCGCCCGTCCCGTCCCGGCGCACAGCGCCCGCGGCGGCGCCACGCCGCGGCCGCCGGTCGCGCCCGCGCCCACGGCACCCGCCGGGTGCGCACCTGCCACCGGCCCGGGCCGCACCCCTGCCCGCGCCGGTCGTCCGTCCCAGGGGGAGAGGAGGTGACCTGCATGTCCACCACCCGCGTCCTCGGCGCCGTCGTCTCCGCGCCGAGTCACCGGAAGAAGAAGGGGCGCAGCCGCAGCAAGAGCCGCAGCTACTCCCGTTCGCGCTCGCGCTCGAAGAAGTACTGAGAGCGCTCCCCCGAGCGAAGCGTCCCCCCGGCCGTCCCCCCAGTCCCGGCCGGGGGGACGCTTCCCCGCCCGAGCCCCTCGAGGAGTACCGCCGTGAGCCTGCCGCCCGTGCGCCCGGACCGGGACGACGGCGGCCCCGTGTGGGCCCCGCCCCGCGGGAGCCACCTCGTGCCGGGGCAGCTGGCGTGGGAGGAGCTGGCCGTCGGGCACCACTGCCAGACCTGGTTGTGCTGGTCGGCGCAGCTGTGGCAGCCGACCCTGGTGAAGGTCGTCCGCCCCGGCTGGTCGCGGCCGCGCTGGACCCGGGCGCTCGGGCGGGAGGCCCGCGCGCTGCGGGCGGTGCGGCACCCGGTCTTCCCCCGGCTGCTCGGCAACGGCACCCGCGCGCCGCTGCCGCACCTGGTCCTCGAGTACCTGGACGGTCCCGCGCTCGACGAGGTCGTCGGCGAGGACGGGCCGCTGCCCGCGCCCGACGCGGCGCGCCTGGGCGTGGCGCTGCTCTCGGCCCTGCGTGGGCTGCACGCGGCCGGCCACGCGCACCTCGACGTCTGCCCGGACAACGTCCTCCTCGTCGACCGCCGCGCGCGCCTGGTGGACCTGGGCGCCTCCCGCCCGCTGGGGCACGTGCTGCGACGGGGGGAGGAGGTCGGCACCGACGGCTTCGTCGCACCGGAGCTCGCCGCGGCTCGGGGCGGGCCGGTGACGGCGGCGATGGACGTCCACGGGGTCGGCGCGACGCTGCGCGCCGTCCTCGACCCGGCGAGCGGCCCCGGACCGCTGGACGGCGTGCTGGACGCGCTCACCCACCCGGAACCGGCGGCCCGGCCGACCGTCGAGCAGGCGCTCCGGCTGCTGGTCCGGCGCACCGGCCGGGGGGCGGACCGCCCCTGGCCCCGCTGGGCCGACCGCGAGCTCGCCCCCGCCGCACCCCACCGGCGGGCGCCGCGCGGGCTCGCGGGCCGGGCCGCCGGAGGCGCCGGGCGCGACGGGCTCGTGGCGATCAGCGGGTGACGACCCCGGGTCCGTCGCACCCGGTGTGGACCCGGTGCGCCCGCCGGGGTCGTCAGAAGGGGAAGCGGCGCCGGGTGTGCTGCACGCTCACCCAGTGGTCGGTGGTGAACTCCTCGATCGCCCACTCGCCGCCGAACCGGCCCAGGCCCGACTCCTTCTCGCCGCCGAACGCGGTGTTGTTCTCGTCGTTGAGCGGGGAGTCGTTGACGTGCGTCATCCCCGCCTCGACCTGCAGCGCGAAGTCGACCCCGCGCAGGGTGTCCCGGGTGAAGACGGCGCTGGAGAGCCCGTACTCGGTGTCGTTGGCGATGGCGAGCGCGTCGGCCTCGTCGCGGGCCCGGATGATCGTCGCGACGGGGCCGAACACCTCCTGGCGGGCGGTGGCGACGTCGTTGCCGCCCAGCAGCACGTGCGGGGGCAGCACCGAGCCGATCGGTCCGGTGGGGTCGCCACCCAGCAGCTGCTCGGCGCCGTCGTCCCGGGCCTGGGTCACCTTCTGCTGGATGCCCTCCAGCTGCTTGCCGTTGATGATCGGGCCGATCACGGTGTCGGCCTCGCGGGGGTCGCCGGCCTTCAGCCCGCGCACCCGCTCCACGTAGCGGTCGACGAACTCGTCGTGCACCGCGGCGTCCACCACGATCCGGTTGGTGATCATGCACACCTGGCCCTGGTGGAAGAACTTCCCGAACACCGCGGCGTCCACGGCGTACTCCACGTCGGCGTCGTCGAGCACGACCAGCGGGCCGTTGCCGCCCAGCTCCAGCGAGAGCTTCTTGAGGCCGGCCTTCTCGGCGATCCCCTTGCCCACCGGCGTGGAGCCGGTGAAGGACACCACGCGCGGCGTCGGGTGGCTGACGATCGCGTCACCGATGTCCCGGCCGGCGCCGATGACGACCGACAGCAGGCCCGGGGGCAGCCCCGCCTCCTCGTAGACCTTGGCCAGCAGCAGGCCCCCGGTGACCGGGGTGTCGCCGGCGGGCTTGAGGACGACGGCGTTGCCCAGCGCCAGGGCGGGGGCGACCGAGCGGTTGGACAGGTGCATCGGGACGTTCCACGGGCTGATCACCGCGACCACGCCGACCGGCCGGCGGTAGACCCGGCTCTCCTTGCCCTCCACGTCGGCCGGCAGGATCCGGCCCTCCACCCGGTACGGGTAGGACGACGCCTCGTGGAAGTCCCGCAGGGTGATCGCGAACTCGAACTCGGCGGCCGGCGCCGCGGCGCCGCTCTCGCGGATGTGCCAGTCGACGATCTCGTCCTTGCGGGCCTCCATGATCCGGGCGGCGCGGCGCATCACCTCGGCGCGGTCGCCGGGCAGCCGGGCGGCCCACTCGCGCTGGGCCTCCTTCGCCGTGGCGTAGGCCTCGTCGAGGTCGTCGGCGTCCGCGAGCGGGATCTCGGTCAGCGTCTCGCCGGTGTAGGGATCGGTGTCGGTGGCGGTCCTGCCGGCCCGGCCGGCCCGCCAGGTGCCGCCGATGGGCATCCGGTCGAAGCCGTCGTAGGGCGCGGGTGCGGTGGTGTCGGAAGCCATGGGTGCGGCCCTACCCGGTCGCCCGCAACGGACACGTCCGTCCCCGGTCAGCCGGTCGCGGGCCCGGCGAGCAGCACGGGGACGGGGGAGTGCCGGGTGACGTGCTCGGCCACGCTGCCGAGCACGCGGTGCGAGAGGCCCCGGCCCCGGCGGCCCACGACGACGACGTCGGCGCGCTCCTCCACCGCGACGTCGAGCAGCGCGGAGGCGGGGCGGCCGCTGACGATCTCGATGACCGGTCGCGGGGCGGTGAACCAGCCGGCCCGCTCGGCCAGCAGCGCGCGGCACCGGTCCCGCTCGGTCTCGTCGCGGAACTCGACGACGTCGGGGTCGACGGCCATCACCAGCACCACCCGTGAGCCCGCGGCGTCGAAGAGCCGCACCGCGTCCCGCAGGGCCCGGTCGGACTCCGGGGACCCGTCGACGCCCGCGACCAGCGTGACCGCGCCCGCGGACACCGGTGTCTCGTCGGTCAGGGGCGTGCGCTCGACCACCCGGTCCTCGCTCCGGGCGCGTTCGAGCGCCATCGGTACGAACAGCGGACCCAGCACCGCGCCGAGGAACCACCACTGCGGCGCGCGGTAGCCGCGGCGGCCGAGGAAGAGGGCGGCCCCGAACCCGGTGGCGACCCAGATGACGAGGACGAGGGCGACGAAGACCGACGTCGGCACGGCGGTTCCTCCCGTGGCTCGCGGGGGCACCATCGCCGTGCCCCTCCCACGCCTGACGCCCGGCGGACGCCTCCGGTTCCCGGCCGGCGGCCACCTAGACTCGGCGGACGTGCCCCGCGAACCGATGATCGCCCCGAGCCTGCTCTCCGCGGACTTCGCCCGGCTGGCCGACGAGGTGGCGCGCGTGGCCGACGCCGACTGGCTGCACGTCGACGTCATGGACGCCCACTTCGTCCCGAACCTGACCCTGGGGCTGCCGGTGGTCGAGGCGATCCAGCGGGTCAGCCCCGTCCCCCTGGACTGCCACCTGATGATCGAGGACCCCGAGCGCTGGGCGCCGGGCTACGCCGAGGCCGGTGTGCGCAACGTGACCGTGCACGCCGAAGCCTGCCGCGACGCCCGTGCCGTCGCCCGGGACATCCGGGCCGCCGGGGCGCTCGCCGGGCTGGCGATCAAGCCCGGCACGCCGCTGGAGGCGCACCTCGACGTGCTGCGGGACTTCGACACCCTGCTGGTCATGAGCGTCGAGCCGGGCTTCGGCGGCCAGGCCTTCATCGCCGACGTGCTGCCCAAGGTGCGGGAGGCCCGCCGGCTGGTCGACAGCGGTGAGCTCACCCTCCTGGTCGAGATCGACGGCGGCATCAACGGCGACACCATCGAGCAGGCCGCCGAGGCCGGCGTCGACATGT
Source organism: Blastococcus sp. KM273129 (assembly GCF_021698995.1). Classification (NCBI taxonomy): domain Bacteria; kingdom Bacillati; phylum Actinomycetota; class Actinomycetes; order Geodermatophilales; family Geodermatophilaceae; genus Blastococcus; species Blastococcus sp. KM273129. Next base: position 27,780 of record NZ_SSXB01000007.1, read on the forward strand.
TCGTCGCGGGATCGGCCGTCTACGGCGCCGACGACCCGGCGACGGCGATCGCCGCGCTCCGCGCGCAGGCCGCCGCCGCGATGCGCGGGTGAGCCCCTCCCCGGCCGAGCGCTCCGCCAGCACCCCGGCGCACGAATCCAGCGCGAGCACCCCGGCGCACGAGTCCAGCGCGAGCACCCCGGCGCACGAGTCCAGCGCCATGGCCCGGGCGCGGGAGCTCGCCGCCGCCGTCCTCGGGACGACGAGCCCCAACCCCGCGGTCGGCGCGGTGGTCCTCGATGCCGACGGCGGTGTCGCCGGCGAGGGGGCCACCGCCCCGCCCGGCGGCCCGCACGCCGAGGTCGTCGCCCTGGCGCAGGCCGGTGAGCGGGCCCGGGGCGGCACCGCCGTCGTCACCCTGGAGCCGTGCGCGCACACCGGGCGGACCGGCCCGTGCGCCGACGCCCTGCTGGCCGCCGGCATCGCCCGGGTCGTCGTCGCCGTGCCCGAGCCGACCCAGCTGGCCGGCGGGGGAGCGGACCGCCTGCGGGCGGCCGGCGTCGACGTCGTCCTGGGCGTGGAGCAGGAGGCCGCGGAGCGCGGCGCGCTGGCCGGCTGGCTCACCGGGGTACGGGAGCACCGCCCGTACGTGGTCTGGAAGGTGGCCGCCACGCTGGACGGGCGGGTCGCCGCGGCCGACGGCAGCAGCCGTTGGGTCACCGGGCCGGAGGCGCGCGCCCAGGTGCACCGGCTCCGGGCCGGCTCCGACGCCGTCGTCGTCGGCTCGGGGACCGCGCTCACCGACGACCCGCAGCTCACCGTCCGGGACGCCGACGGCCGGGACGCCGCCCGGCAGCCGCTGCGCGTCGTCGTCGACCGCCGGGACCGCCTGCCGGCGCACGCCCGCGTGCTCGACGACGCCGCCCCCACGCTGGTCAGCCGCGCCGGGTCCCCCGGGGAGCTGCTGGCCGAGCTCTTCGCCCGCGACGTCCGGCGCGTGCTGCTGGAGGGCGGGCCCACGCTCGCCGCCGCGTTCCTCCGGGACGGGCTGGTCGACGAGGCCGTCGTCCACCTCGCCCCCAAGCTGCTGGGTGCCGGCCCGTCCCTCGTGGGCGACCTGGGAATCACCGGCATCGGCTCGGCGCTGTCCTTCTCGGTCGCCGACGTCCTCCGGTTGGGTGGGGACGTGCAGATCCGGCTGCACCCCACCCGGCACACTGGTGGGAGCACCCGCACGAGCGGGGACGGCGTGGACGGAGGGAGCTGAGGTGTTCACCGGCATCGTCGAGGAGGTGGGCACCCTGGCCGCCCGGGAGGACCAGGGTGATTCCGCCGTCCTGCGCATCCGCGCCCGGACCGTGCTCACCGACGTCTCCCTCGGTGACTCCATCGCGGTCAACGGCGTCTGCCTCACCGTCACCGGGGTCCAGCCCGGCGAGGACGGCAACGGCGTGTGGACCACCGACGTCATGGCCGAGACGCTGCGGCGCAGCAGCCTCGGCTCGGTCGCCGACGGCCAGCCGGTCAACCTCGAGCGCGCGGTCGCGCCGCACACCCGCCTGGGCGGGCACATCGTCCAGGGCCACGTCGACGGCGTCGGGCGGATCGCCTCGCGCACCCCCGGCGAGCACTGGGAGGTCGTGCGGATCGCCCTCCCGGCCGACCTCGCCCGCTACGTCGTCGAGAAGGGCTCCATCGCCGTCGACGGCGTCTCCCTGACCGTGAGCGCCGTCAGCGGCACCGCCGACCCCGAGCCCTGGTTCGAGGTCAGCCTCATCCCCACCACCCTCCGCGAGACCACGCTCGGCGCGCGCGCCCCGGGGGAGCCCGTCAACCTGGAGGTCGACGTGATCGCCAAGTACGTGGAACGCCTGCTGGGAGCACGCGCATGAGCGAGCCGCGCACCCGGCTGGACTCCATCGAGAGCGCCATCGCCGCGATCAAGGACGGCCGCCCGGTCGTCGTCGTCGACGACGAGGACCGCGAGAACGAGGGCGACCTCATCTTCGCCGCCGAGCTGGCGACCCCCGAGCTCGTCGCGTTCATGGTCCGCTACACCTCCGGCTACGTCTGCGTGGCCGTGACCGAGGCTGACGCCGACCGGCTGGACCTGCCACCCATGCACCGGGTGAACCAGGACCGCCTCGGCACCGCCTACACGGTCACCGTCGACGCCCGCGAGGGCGTGACCACCGGCATCTCGGCAGCGGACCGCGCGCACACGATCCGCACCCTGGCCGACGCCGACACCACCTCGGCCGACCTGGCCCGCCCCGGCCACGTCGTCCCGCTGCGCGCCCGCGACGGCGGCGTGCTGCGCCGCCCCGGGCACACCGAGGCCGCCGTCGACCTGGCGTTGCTGGCCGGCCTGCGGCCGGCCGGGGTGCTGTGCGAGATCGTCAGCGAGAAGGACCCGGTGGGCATGGCCCGCGGCGAGGAGCTGCGGGTCTTCGCCGACGACCACGACCTGGTGATGGTCTCCATCGCCGACCTGATCGCCTACCGCAAGCGCTTCGACAAGCTGGTCGAGCGGGTGGCCGAGGCGATCGTCCCGCTGGCCCCGGGCACCTTCACCGCCGTCGGCTACCGCAGCTCCTACGACGAACGCGAGCACGTGGCCTTCGTCTACGGCGACATCGGCGACGGCGACGACGTGCTCGTCCGCGTCCACTCCGAGTGCCTCACCGGCGACGTCTTCGGCTCGCTGCGGTGCGACTGCGGCCCGCAGCTGCAGGCGGCGCTGGCCGCCGTCGCTCAGGAGGGCCGCGGCGTGGTGCTCTACATCCGCGGGCACGAGGGCCGGGGCATCGGCCTGCTGCACAAGCTGCAGGCCTACCAGCTGCAGGACATGGGCGCCGACACCGTCGACGCCAACCTCGACCTGGGGCTCCCCGCGGACGCCCGGGACTACGGCACCGGCGCGCAGATCCTCGTCGACCTCGGCATCCGCACCATGCGCCTGCTCACCAACAACCCGGCCAAGCGCGCCGGGCTGGAGGGCTACGGGCTGCGGGTGCTGGGCCGGGTCTCGCTGCCGAGCCACGTCACCGCGGAGAACCTCGGCTACCTGCGCACCAAGCGCGACCGCATGGGGCACCTGCTCGACATCATCGAGCCCGAGACGGAGTCCGGCCCCGCCGACGCCCCCGGCGCCACGACGGTGCCCGGCACCGACGTCCCCCTCGGCCAGGACGAGCAGCCCGCATGAGCGGCACCGGAGCACCGGAGGCGGCACCGGTCGACGCCACCGGCCTGACCCTCGGGGTGGTCGCCACCACCTGGCACGCCGAGATCACCGGCGCGCTGCTGGACCGCGCGGTCGCCGCCGCCCGGGCCTGCGGCGTCGCCGCCCCGACCGTCGTCCGCGTGCCGGGCGCGGTCGAGCTGCCGGTCGTCGCCCAGGCCCTCGCCGAGCGGCACGACGCGGTCGTGGCCCTCGGCGTGGTGGTGCGCGGTGGGACGCCGCACTTCGAGTACGTGTGCGACGCGGTCACCGCGGGGCTCACCCGCGTGGCGCTGGACGCCGGTAGGCCGGTGGGCAACGGCGTCCTCACCACGAACGACGAGCAGCAGGCCCGCGACCGGGCCGGGCTGCCCGGATCGGCCGAGGACAAGGGCTGGGAGGCCACCCTCGCGGCGCTCCGGACCGCCCTCGTGCTCCGCGACCTGCGCACCCCCCAGCGGCAGACCGGGTTCTCCGCCGCCCCCGCCGGCCAGGAGGCCCGCCCGTGAAGACCTTCGACAGCCTGTTCGCCGAGCTCACCGCGAAGGTGGCCGCCGGCGACGCCGCCTCCGGCACCGTCGCCGCGGTGCGGGACGGGGTGCACGCGGCCGGCAAGAAGGTCGTCGAGGAGGCCGCCGAGTCCTGGATGGCGGCCGAGCACGAGGGCGAGGAGCGCACCGCCGAGGAGATCAGCCAGCTCCTCTACCGGGTGCAGGTCCTCATGCTGGCCCGGGGCCTCACCCTGGACGACGTCTACGCTCACCTCTGAAAGGACCTCGTCCCTCCCCACGACACGCTTCGCGCGCCGCGGGTCCCTGGGACGAGGCCGTTCCATCATGTCGCCTTAGGAGACCAGTCGTGCTGCGCGTCGCTGTGCCGAACAAGGGTGTGCTGAGCGAGCCGGCGGCGGAGATGCTCGCGGAGAGCGGCTACCGCCAGCGGCGCAGCGCCAAGGACCTCGCCGTCTACGACCCGGACAACGACACCGAGTTCTTCTACCTGCGCCCGCGCGACATCGCCGTCTACGTCGCCGCCGGCACGCTGGACGTCGGCATCACCGGCCGGGACATGCTGCTGGAGACCGCCCCGGACGACGGCGAGGGGCCCAGCGCGGTGGAGGACATGCCGCTGGGCTTCGGCCGCTCCTCGTTCCGCTTCGCCACCCCGGTGGAGTCGGAGATCCAGGACGTCGCCCAGCTCGCCGGCAAGCGGATCGCCACCGCGTACCCGGTGCTGCTGCGCCGCTACCTCGACGAGCAGGGGCTCAAGGCCGACGTCGTGAAGCTCGACGGCGCGGTGGAGACCGCCTGCCGCCTCGGGGTCGCCGACGCGGTCTGCGACGTGGTCGAGACCGGGACGACGCTGCGCGCCGCCGGGCTGCACATCATCGGGCGGCCGGTGCTCAGCAGCGAGGCGATCCTGGTCCGCCGCGAGGGGGCGGAGGAGATCCCCGCCGTGGCGCAGCTGCGCCGGCGGCTGCGCGGCGTGCTCGTCGCCCGGCAGTACGTGATGCTGGACTACGACTGCCCGAACGAGCTGCTGGACCGGGCCACCGCGGTCACCCCGGGCATCGAGGGCCCGACGGTGAGCCCTCTCCAGACGGCGGGCTGGTCGGCCGTGCGCGCGATGATCGCCCGCAACGACACCAACCGGGTGATGGACGAGCTCTGGGAGCTCGGTGCCCGAGCGATCCTGGTGACCAGCATCCACGCCTCCCGCATCTGATGAGGACGGCGGCAGCGGTGCTGCTCCTGGCCGGCGTGCTGCTCGGCGCCTGCGCCACCGGTCCGGGCAGCGCCGGCGACCCCACCACCGGACGTTCCGCGACGACGGGCGTCTCGCAGGCCGACGACGACCTGACGGTCGAGGTGGACCGCGGCGACGGCACGCCCCCGGAGACGTGGACGCTGACCTGCTCGCCGGGCGCGGGTGGCAGCCACCCGCGGGCCGAGGAGGCCTGCGCGCACCTGGCCGGGATGGCGGAGCCGTTCGCCCCGCTGCCCGACGACCTCGTCTGCACCGAGCAGTACGGCGGCCCGCAGACCGCGCACGTCACCGGGCGCTGGGACGGGGAGCCGGTCGACCTGCGGTTGTCCCGCGTCGACGGCTGCCGCATCGCCCAGTGGGACTCGCTGGGCCCCCTGCTGCCCGTCCCGGTGGGGGAGCGGCCGCTACCGCTGGGCTGACCGCGCCGGCCCTCCCGGTCAGCGCACGCGCGCGGTGCGGTCCACCAGGTCGATGGCCGTGCACAGCCCGAGCGCCATGGCCCGCCCGCTGGTGGCGCCGGTGGCCAGCAGCCGCGCGATCGCCGGGGCCAGCGGGCGCTCGCCGACCAGCCCCCGCAGGACCGCCGCGTACTCCCCGCTCACCTGCCCGGCGGCCGCGTGCCGCAGGAGCGCCCGGGACAGCTCGGTGGTGCGGCCCCCTGCCGTCGAGCAGACGCCGGCGGCGAAGCGCTGCGCCGCGGGGTGGCCGAGCAGCACCAGGCCGGCGATCGTGCCGGCCACGACGTCGTCCCCGGCCGGCGTGAGGCCCGGCCCGAGCCCGATCAACCGGGTGGCGGTGCGCAGCGCCGCCTCCAGGTCTGCCCGGCGCACCGCGCCCCGGAGGGCCGCCAGCGGGCCCCCGGGACCGGTCGGCAGGCCGGGCAGCGTGAACGAGCTGTGCGGCACGCCCTCGCCGTAGAGGGCGTTGCGCAGCTGGCGGACGCCTTCGGGCAGCAGCGCCGGGCGCCCCCCGGGCAGCCGGGGGCGCGGGTCCCACCAGGCGGAGGCGCTGACGGCCAGATCGCCGACGACGACCCGGCCCCCGCCCACCTCGGCGGGGGCGCCCGTGGGGACCGCGACCAGCGGCCGCCCGTTGCTGGGCCGGAAGAGGACGCAGCCCAGCGGCAGCCGGGCCGCGTCGCTGGTGAGCAGGCCGACGACCTCGCCGCCACCGCGCTCGCCGACGACCTGGACGTACACCGCCGCCGGGACGCTGAGCAGCACCCGCGCCGGGCGGACGGGGCCGCGCAGCACGTCGGCCACCGCGGTGCTCGCCGCGGCGGGCACCGCGCCCGGCGTCGCGATCACCGGGGCCGGGCGGCCGGCGGGGCGCGCCGAGTCGCGGGGCAGGGGGATCGTGGGCGCCCCGGCCCGCGCGGTGCGGCCGCGCCGGGCGAGGTGCTCGGTCGAGCCGGTCCGGACCTCGGTGTCGTCGATCGCGCGCATGGGACGCCCTCCACCCGTCGGGACACGGAGGCCGGTGGGTCGGCGCTCCGCCCTCGCCCACCCGCGCCGGGGACGGTGCGCGGGCCACCTGCGGGCCGCCTACCATCCACCGAGCAGGTGGAACGAGGTCGAACCTAAGCGGCGCGTCGCACGCCCTCTTATGGCGGATGTCGCCAAGAATGGGGTCCGGCGTCCGGGGACACCTGACAGGCTCCTGCCGTGTGGCACCCTGGACGACGACTGGAAGGGGATGCCTTGTGACACAGAGTGATGCGTCGCTCATGTCGTCCACGCACGGTAATGGAACCACCCCGTTCCGTCGCAACTGGGCGGTCGCCGAGTCGCCCCGCTCCGACCGGCGCGACGAGCGCGCGAGCTGGCAGCAGCGCATGGGGCTGACCGTCGAGGACGCCCTCGCCCTGCCCGTGCTCTCCGGGACCTCCGTCACCGGCGGCGCGGCCGGGCTCGGCCGGGTGATCCGCCACATGGTCGTCGACGACCCCGCCGACCCGCTGGCCGCCGCCGGCCCCGACGTCCTCGTCGTCCTGGGGGCCCGGCTGCCGCCCGCCGACCCGGTCAGCTGCCGGGCGCTGGTCGAGCGGCTGGACGCCGTCGGCACCGCGGCGCTGGCCTACCGGCGCGTGGACGGTCCGCCACCGCTGCCGGCCGAGGTGCTCGCCGAGGCCGGGCGCCGGGGACTGCCGGTGCTCGCCCTCCCGCCCGCGGCCCGGCTGGACGAGATCGTCTCCGGGGTCCTGGGCGCCGTCGTCGCCAAGCAGGGTCAGGCCCTGGCGCTCTCCTCCCGCATGGACGACGAGTTCACCGAGGTCGCGCTCACCGGCGGCGGCCTGGCCGAGGTGACCCAGCGCCTGGCCGTGATGCTCGAGGGCGCCGCCGTCCTCGGCCTGGGACCCGACCGGGAGGTCGTCACCAGCGCCGGCCCGGCCGACGACGTGGCCGAGATCAGCGACTGGCTCTGGCTCCTGGACGCCGCGGCCGACGACGAGCTGGCCGCGATGGCGCCGTCGCTGCGGCTCTCGGGCGTCCGGGCCGACCAGACGGTGGTCACGCCGGCCGACCTGGACGCCGACCTCTCGCCCGCCGACGGCATCCTGCTCGTCCCGGGTCACCACGAGCTCCCGGGCGGGGTCGGCGAGTACGCCGTGGCGCCGATCATGGCCGGTGAGCAGCGGCACGGCTGGCTGGTCGCCGTGCACCGCACCGGGGCGATGATGCTCGGCGCCGGTGGTGTCCTCGAGCGGGCCGCCGTCATCGCCGCGCTCTCCGTGATCCGCCTGCAGGCCGTGCACTCGGTGGAGCTGCGCTTCCAGGGCGACCTCGTCCGCCGGCTGGTCGGCGGCGCGGTCGGGCACACCGAGCGGACCCTGGCCTACACCCGTTCCTTCGGCTGGCGCCTCGACGGTCCGGTCGCGGTCCTGGTGACGGCGACGGAGACCATGGCCGACGCCGCGGCGGATCCCACCCGCGCCCTCGACGTCCTCGACCGGCTGGCCGACGGCTGGCGCGCGGCCCTGGAGTCGGAGGTCGCGGGCGCGGCGGTGGCGGGGCTGGCCACCGAGATCGTGACGCTGCTGCCGCTGGACGGGCGCACCCCGGAGGAGCTCTCGGCCCTGGTCTCCGCGGTGAGCTCCCGGGTCAACGGGCGGCTGCGCCGGGTCGGCCGGGTGCTGGGGACCGGCATCGGCCGGCCCGCCGGATCGCTCTCCGAGCTCGCCGAGGCCCACCGGCAGGCCCAGCGCGCCCTCGGCGTGGGGCTGGAGATCCACGGCGCGTCGGCGGTCACCCACTTCGACCAGCTCGGCGTCTTCCGGCTGCTCTCGCTGATCCCGGACAGCACCGAGCTGCGGTCCTACGTCGACGAGGTGCTCGGCCCGCTGGCCGACGCCGTCGACCCCGACTCCGCCGACCTCCGGGAGACCCTGCGGGTGCTGCTGGAGACCAACCTCAACGTGGCCGAGTCGGCCCGGCGGCTGCACTTCCACTACAACACGATGCGGTACCGGATCGGGAAGCTGGAGCGCATCCTCGGGTCGTTCACCACCGACCCGACGCTGCGGCTGAACCTCCTGCTGGCGCTGCACGCCGCGCGCATGCGGGGCCTGGACCAGCCCGCCCGGCCCCCGCTGGACGGCGGCGTCGGCCTGCCGGACGACGGCTTCGACGCGCTGCTCTGACGGGCGGGGCCGGCCGGGCGCGGGCCTGGCTCACCCGGCACGGCCCCGTCCAGAGGCTCGCCGCGAGGCTGCGAGCGGTGAGGAGGACGGGGTCCTTCGTCAGTCGCGGAAGACCTCGATCTCGGCGCCCATCTCGACCAGGCGCTCGTAGAGCTGCTCGTACCCCCGGGCGATGATGTCGACGTTGCGCAGCACCGAGGTGCCCTTGGCCGCCAGCATGGCCAGCAGGATGCACACGGCCGGGCGCAGCGCCGGCGGGCAGACCACCTCGGCGGCCCGCCAGCGGGTGGGGCCGGTGACGAGCACGCGGTGCGGGTCGAGCAGGCGGACGTCGGCGCCCAGCCGGGTGAGGTCGGAGAGGTGGATCGCCCGGTTGTCGTAGACCCAGTCGTGGATGAGCGTCGACCCCTGCGCCTGCGCGGCGATCACCGCGAAGAACGGCAGGTTGTCGATGTTCAGGCCCGGGAACGGCATCGGGTGCACCTTGTCCAGGGGTGCCTGCAGCTCCGACGGGTGGATGGTGATGTCGGCCAGCCGGGTGTGCCCGTTGTCGGCCAGGTACTCGGCGGAGAGCTCGTAGCGCAGCCCCATCTCCGCGAGGACGGCGAGCTCCACCTCGAGGAAGTCCACCGGCGCCCGGGCCACCGTCAGCTCCGAGCCGGTGACGATCCCGGCGGTCAGCAGGCTCATCGCCTCGACCGGGTCCTCGCTGATCGTGTAGTCGACGTCCGCGTCGAGCACCGGCCGCCCGCGGACCACCAGCGTGGTCGAGCCCATGCCCTCGATGCCGACGCCCAGCAGCTCCAGGTAGAGGCAGAGGTCCTGGACCATGTAGTTGGAGCTGGCGTTGCGGATGGTCGTGGTGCCGTCGGTCCGGGCCGCGGCCAGCAGCGCGTTCTCGGTCACGGTGTCCCCGCGCTCGGTCAGCACGATGGTGCGGTCGGCGGCGGCCGGCCCGTCCACGCCGGCCTGGTACTCCCCGGCGTGCGCCTCGACGGAGAGGCCGAACGGGCGCAGCGCGATCATGTGCGGCTGCACCGTGCGGGTGCCCAGGTCGCACCCGCCCGCGTACGGCAGCCGGAACGAGCGGGCCCGGTGCAGCAACGGCCCCAGGAACATGATGATGCTGCGGGTGCGCCGCGCGGCGTCGGCGTCGATGCCCTCGAGGTCGAGCTCGTCGGGGACGACGAGGGTGAGGTCGTGCCCGTGCTCGTCCCAGGTGGCGGAGACGCCGATGGAGCGCAGCACGTCGAGGATGCGCTCGACCTCGACGATCCGGGAGACGTTGCGCAGGGTCGTGCGGCCCCGGTTGAGCAGCGAGGCGCACAGCAGCGCGACGGCGGCGTTCTTGGAGGACTTGACCGCGACCCGGCCACGCAGCGGGTGGCCGCCGGTGACGCGGAGGTGCGCCGGGCCGGCCGGGCCGAGCCGGATCAGCTCGCTGTCGAGCGCCGCGGAGAGCCGACCGAGGAACTCCAGCGTGAGGTTCTGGCTGCCCTGCTCGATGCGCGCGACGGCGCTCTGGCTGGTGCCCAGCCGCTCGGCGAGCTGCTGCTGGGTGAGGCCGCGGTGGCGGCGGGCGTCGCGGACGAGGGCGCCGATCCGCCGGACGGCCTCGTCGGCGGGCTGGTCGGTGAGCGTCACCGGGCCACGTTATCTCGTATCTGAGATGACGGCGGTACGACGCCGGGGCGGCGCGGGGGACCGGCACACTGCACGCGTGGACGTACTGGTCACCGGCGGCACCGGCCGCCTCGGGCAGGAGCTGGTCCCGCGGTTGCGCGACGCCGGGCACCAGGTGCGGTCGATGTCGCGCCGGGGCACCGGTCCCGGCGGGGTGCGGGGGGACCTCGCGACCGGGCGGGACCTGGCGCAGGCGGTGGCGGGCGCTGAGGTGGTGGTGCACGCCGCCAGCGACCCGCGGGGCAACCCGTGGGAGGTCGACGTCGCCGGCACCCGGCGGCTGGTGGAGGCCGTCGACCGGTCGCGCCCGCCGCACCTGGTCTTCGTCTCGATCGTCGGGGTGGACCGGGTGCCCCTGTCCTACTACCGCGCGAAGTACTCGGCCGAGCAGGTGCTGCTGGCGTCGGGGCTGCCGGTCACGCTGGTGCGGATCACCCAGTTCCACGGCTTCGTCGACGAGCTGCTCGGCACCGCGCGCCGCGGGCCCCTGCTGCCGGTGCCCATGGGCTGGCGGGTGCAGCCGGTCGACGTCGCCGACGCCGCCGCCCACCTGGTCGGGGTGGCGGGCGCGGCGCCGTCGGGCGGCGTGGTGGAGCTGGGTGGCCCCGAGGAGCACTCGGTGGCCGACCTGGCGCGGGCGTGGGCGGCCGTGCGCGCGCCGGGCGCCCGGGTCATCGCCACCCCCGTGCCGGGCCGGCTCGGCGCCGCGCTGCGGGACGGCGCCGCGGTGCCTGCGGGTGGCGCGCGCGGGCACCGCACCTGGGCGGAGCACCTGCACGGCTGAGGACGCCGCGGACCGCAGCGTTCCTGCCCCCTTCCGCGCCGCGGGCGCCAGCCGCGTGCCACGGCCGGAAACGCCGGAGCCGTGCCGGTGGGCGCCCCTAGGGTCCGGGGCGTGACCACCCCCGCACCTCCGGACGGCCGCACGCTGCTCGCCGTCGCCGTCACCGTGCTCGCCTGGGCATCGGCCTTCGTGGGCATCCGCGCGGTCGGCGAGGACCTCTCGCCCGGCGCGCTGGCGCTCGGCCGCCTGCTGGTCGGCGCGCTGGTGCTGGGCCTGCTCCTCGCCCGCCGCGGCTGGGTGCGCCCGACGGCCGGTGAGTGGCGGCTGCTGGCCGTCTGCGGCCTCGGCTGGTTCGCCGTCTACAACCTCGCCCTGAACGCCGCCGAGCAGCACCTCGACGCCGGGACGACGGCGATGCTGGTCAACATCGGGCCGCTGCTGATCGCGGTGCTCGCCGGGCTGCTGCTGGGCGAGGGCTTCCCGCGGTGGCTGGTCGCCGGGCTGGCCGTGGCGTTCGCGGGCGTGCTGCTGATCGGGCTGGCGACGCGCGGCGCGGAGGCGGACCTGACCGGCGTCGTGCTCTGCGTGGTGGCGGCGGTCACCTACGCGGTGGGCGTGGTGGCGCAGAAGCCGCTGCTGCGCCGGCTGCCCGGGCTGCAGGTCACCTTCACGGCCTGCGCGATCGGCGCGGTCGCCTGCCTGCCCTGGGCCGGCGTGCTGGTCGCCGACCTGGGCGCCGCGCCGGCGGGGTCGGTGGCAGGCCTGGTGTACCTCGGCGTCGTCCCCACCGCGCTGGCGTTCACCACCTGGGCCTACGCGCTGTCGCGCACCGACGCCGGACGCCTGGGGGTCACCACCTACCTGGTGCCGCCGCTGGTCGTCCTGCTCGGCTGGCTGCTGCTGGGCGAGGCGCCGCCACCCCTGGCGGTGGCCGGTGGCCTGGTGTGCCTCGTCGGTGTCGCGGTGTCCCGACGGCGGTCGCGGCCGGCGCTCGTGCCGCCCGCCGGTCCGCCCGTCGCCCGGGCGGGGGCGCTCGACCCGCGGTAGGCCCGCGACGGGCCCGCGGTGCACCCCGGCGGCGACCGGGTGTGCACCGCGGCGCGACCATGGGGTAGGCACGCACCGGGGCCACCGCCGGTGGTCCGCCGTCGAGACCGGCCGGGAGGTCCGTGGTGGAGGAGCAGGACTGGGCGCAGGTGGTCGCAGCCGCGACGCGGGCGCCGTCGATCCACAACACGCAGCCGTGGCGGTTGGCCGCCTGGCCCGACCGGCTGGAGCTGCACCTGGACCGGGACCGCGCACTGCCGGTCCTCGACCCGACCGGCCGTCAGCAGGTGATCAGCTGCGGCGCGCTGCTCGAGTTCGCCGTCGCCGCCCTGGCCGCTGCCGGCCACGGCACCGAGGTGGCGCTGCTCCCCGACGCCGGGGACGTGGACCACCTGGCGACGGTCCGGCTCGCCGGGGCCGTGGAGCCCACCGACGACGATCGTGTGCTGGCCGCGGCGATCCCCGAGCGGCACACGGTGCGGGCGCCGTTCGAGCCGCGCGCCGTGCCCGGCGACCTGCTGGACCGCCTCCAGCGGGAGGCCGGGGCGTCAGGGGTGTGGCTCAAGCCCATCACGCGCTCCGAGGAGGAGGTCGCCACGGTGTTCCTCATCTCCCGGGCCGAGGAGATGGAGCAGGGAGACCCCGCCTACCTCGCCGAGTTGGAGCGGTGGCTGCGTACCGATCCGGCCGCCCAGGACGGGGTGCCGGTGAACGCGGTGCCCAGCGGGGACCCCCACGAGCGGGCGTCCAACTGGCTGATCCGCGACTTCGTCGTGGGGCAGCGCGAGCAGCAACCGTTCCGGGCCGGCGGCGACCCCGACGCCCCGCCGCCGGCGGTGGAGCGGCCGGCCGTCGTCCTCATGGGCACCGACGGCGACGACCGCGCCGACTGGCTGCGGGCCGGCCGGGCGCTGGGCCACCTGCTGCTCCGGGTCACCGCGGCCGGTCTGGTGGCCTCACCGCTGACCCAGGCGCTGGACTGGCCGGCGACCCGGGTGCGCATGCAGGCGCGGTTGTCACTGGTCGGCCACCCGCAGATGCTGCTGCGGCTGGGCTACCCGCGCCCGGCCGAGCCCGGCGACCCGGCGCCGGCGGTCAGCGGCCGGCGCCCGGTGCGCGACGTCCTGCGCTTCGAGCCCGCGGGCTGACCACCGGACGGCTCAGCCGCGCTGGCGCGGCGGGGCCCAGGGGTCCTCGGGGTCGGTGCCCGGGTCCTCGTCGTCCGCGCCGGTACGGCGGTCGCCGCCGACGGCGGACTCCAGCGCGGCATCGCGCGCCCGGGCCTGCTCGGCCAGCCGTGCCCGCTCGCACTCGCGCTCGGCGCGCCGGGACGACTCCACGGCCGCGAGGTCACCGCCGCGCCCGAGCCACCACAGGACGGCGCCGCTGAGCGCCAGGGCGATGGGCAGCGGGTAGGCCGCGGCGCGCTCCATGCCGCCCTCCCCGAGGTACCGGGTGACCCCGGTGAGGAAGAAGACCGTGCCGGCCGTGGCGACGATCCCGAGCAGCACCACGACGGTGCCGAGCGACTCGGAGATCGGCCGGACGGCATAGGCGAGCGCGATCAGCCCGAGCGCGCCGCCGGCCAGGTGGAGGACGGCCCCGACGGCGTGCACGGTGCCGTTGCCGTCGGTGGGGAAGACGCCCACCAGCAGCACGCCCAGCGCGGCCGCGCCGAGCAGCGCCGGCACCGCACGCGCGGCAGCACCGCGGAGCACGGGCAGGAGCAGCAGCGCCCCACCCAGGATCAGCGCCGCCTGGACGACGAACGAGGCGTTCATGAGCTGCCGGGCGGGGGAGTCGGCCGTGCCCAGGGCGCTGATGACCTCGTCGGCGCGCGAGTAGGGGCCGGTCCAGCGGGCCTGGGCCACGGCCTCGACGACGAAGAACTGGAGCGTCAGCACCCACAGCAGCGCGCCCCAGCGGAGGCGGTTCGGAGTCACGGCAGCCATCGTCCCAGCTGCCCCGGAGCGATCCGGTCCAGGACGGCGGACAGCTGCGCGGCGGACAGCCAGGAGGGGTTGCTGCCGGCCGGCATGCGCAGCACCTCGGCGTCGGCGAATTCCGGGTCGGCGCGCAGCTCGGCCCGGCCGACCGGTGCGTCCAGGCGGAGCAGGCGGACCGGGACGACCGGGCCGTCCGCGGTCTCGCCGACCGGGCCGGTGACGCGGCCGACCGCGTGGACGCCCGGCGTCACCCGCCCGCTCACCCACAGCAGGACCGGCTGCCCGGCCGCGACCAGGTCGAGCCGGTAGCTGCGGCGCACGCAGCGCGCCAGCTCCCGGGCGGTGCCGGGCAGCCAGCCGGCGTCGAGGGCCGGCGGTGGCCGCGCGCTCTTGAGCAGCCAGCCGGCGACGTCGGCGGCCCGCAGCCGCGCCGGCGCCGCCGGCCGGTGCACGCGCCGGGTCAGTCGGTGGCCGAGTGCAGGTCGGCGCCCGCCGGGTCGGCGTCGTCCGACCCCACCGCCTGCCGCTCCTGCTCGGTGCGGTGCTCGAGCACCTCGTCGCTGGGGTGCGGGTCCTTGGCGTGCTGGGTCCGGTCGCGGGTGGGGTGCTCCTGCGGCTCCATGACGTCGTCGAGGTTCGGGGTGTCCTGGGGGCCGGTCATCGTGGCGTCCTCCGGTCGATCGGCGGTGCGGTCGGGGAGAGCCATAGCCGCGACCGCGCGCCGCTAACCGGCGACGGTGCTCACCGCGGCTCCAGCCGGGCGGCCGGCAGCCACGCCTCGACGAGCGCCGGCCCGTGCGGCCGGCTCACCGCGTAGGTGACCCGGCCCTGCCAGGCGCCGTCGCGCTGGCGCCACTCCACGAGCAGCCCCGGCCAGGTGCCGGGCGCCTCCGGGGGGTCGTGCACCCAGCAGTGCCGCCCCTCGCCGGGCTCCCCGGGGGCCGCCGGTCGGGCCGCCGCGGCCGGACGGGACGGCGGGGCGGGCAGCGGGGAGGAGAGCTGGGGGACCACGCCCGACCCCGCCGCCCGCTCACCCAGGGAGCGGCCGCCGCGCCCCCGGTTCATCCCGCCCGCCACGGGAGCAGTCTCGCACGCCGGTCGAACATGCGTTCGACGGCGCACCGGCCGCCGGACGTGGGACGGGCGCCCTCCGCGGTGATCGCGGAGGGCGCCCGTGCGGGGTGCTGCGTCAGGCGACGGGCGTGATGCGCCCCTCGCCGCCGACCGGGTAGTCCGTGGCGCTGACGACGCCGCCGAGGTCCTCGACCAGGTAGGTCTCCAGCGCCTCCTGGTAGGTCACCGGCAGGACGGTGAACGCGACCCCGTCGAACGGGTAGCCGTCGCCGCCGCGGAGCAGGAAGTCGATCGTGGCGACCGGGATGGTCTCCAGCGCACCGGTCGGCACGCCGCCCTCCACGAGCGCGGTCCCGTCGTCCAGGACCAGGTCGACGACCCGCGAGCCGACCGGCTGGGTCACGTCGTAGGTGACCCGGTAGCCCGCGGCCTGGGCGAACTGGCCCGCCGCGCCCGGCAGACCGGACAGTCCGCGCTCGACGCCGGCGATGAAGGTCTCGACCGGCATGGCCGGGGCGACGCCGACGAAGTTCGAGAACGGGAGGACCGTGTAGGTGTCCAGGGCGGTGATCTCCCCGGCCGGGATGACCGCGGCGTTGCGGATGCCGCCGCCGTTCTGCAGGGCGACGACCGGAGGCGTGACGCCGGCCGCGGCGGCCTCGCGCCGGCCGGCGGCCAGGAGGGCGTCCGTGGCGAGGTTGCCCAGGTTGGTCTCCCGGCTGCGGACGTCGTCGCGGATGCCGTTGAGGTCGACCTGCGAGGTGGCCACCACCTGCTCGGCGAGGTCCGCGACGTACTCCTGCACCGGCTCGACGACCCACCGGTTCACCGCGTAGTTCGCCGGGACGGCGTCCGGGCCCTGGGCCGCCACCGGGAGGACGCGCGAGGCGTCGTCGTGCACGGTGACGACCTCGCCGGCCGCGTCGAACGACACGACGAGGCGCCCGACGTAGCTGTAGAGGGCGGCCGTCGTCACCACGGGCAGGACCTCGCCGTCGGCGTCGGTCGGGGTCAGCGGGTAGGAGCCGAAGACGTCGGTGCCGTTGGGGACCAGCGGGTCGCCCTCGTCGGCGAGCAGTTCGTGCCCCCCGCCGCCGATGATGACGTCGACGCCGCGGAGCTCGGTGGCGAGCGCCACCTCGTTCTCGATGTCCTGCAGGTGCGAGACGAGCACGACCTTGTCGACGCCGGCGGCCTCGTACGCGGCGGCCTGGGCGTTCGCGATCCCGGCGAGGTCGGGGTCGATCGTCACGTCGCGGGAGCTGGTCAGGCGGGCGAGGTCCGGCGTGGTGAGCCCGATGAAGCCGATCTGCTCCCCGCTCTCCTCGACGACGTGCGAGGTGACGACGGTGCCGTCGGCCACGCGCGCCAGCAGGGCCGGCTCCTGCTCGAAGCCGAGGTTGCTGGACACGATCGTCGTCTCCGGGCGGATGTCGCCGATCCACTCGGCGAAGAAGTCCGGGCCGAGGTCGAAGTCGTGGTTGCCCGGGATCGAGACGTCGAAGCGGGCGGCGTTGAACGCGGTGGCGTCGTAGATCCGGCGCCCGGACTCCTCGCTGGCGGCCAGCTGGGGGCCGGGGAGGAAGTTGTCGCCGGCCGAGACGGTGACCACGCCCCGGTTCTTCGCCGCGCCCTCGGGCCGCGGGCCGGTCAGGGCGAGCATCTGTTGCCGGCGGATCAGCTCGACGAAGCGGTCGGCCCCGCCGTAGGTGCCGCCGTCGTCGGCGGTCACCGGCAGCAGCGCCGACTCGAGGTCGTTGGCGTGCAGCAGCGTGAGGGTGAAGTCGGGGCGGGGATCCTGGGCGGGCGCGGCGGTGGCGGTCCCCGCCAGGGTGCCGCCGGCCAGCGAGGCCACGGCCACGGTCGCCACGACGGTGCCGCGGCGCAGGTGCTTCAGAGACATGACGCTCCGGGGTGGTTGGGGGAGCTTGCCCGGGGAGCGTCACACCGGCGGGTGAACATGTCGTGACCGCGTTCCGAAATGTGACATATCCCATAGGGACCGGTCCGTCACGTGCCGGTCACCTTCCGTGGTGCCGATCGTCACCCGATCGGCTTACCGTTCGCGCGTCTCCCCGTCCCTCCGGAAGGACTCCTCCGTGCTCGTACGCACCGGCGGTCCGCGCCTCCTCGCGCGCCGAACCGCCCTCGGCACCCTCGCCGCCTCCGTGGCCGCGGTGGGCCTGCCCGCCGTCGCCTCGGCGGCGCCGCCGACCACCCCGTTCATCTCCGAGATGCACTACGACAACGACGGCACCGACACCGGCGAGTTCGTCGAGGTGCACCTGCCCGCGGGCACCACGTCCGAGGGGCTGTCCGTCGTCCTCTACAACGGCAGCAACGGTGCCTCCTACGGGGCCATCGAGCTCGGGGAGGCGACCGCACCCGCGGATGCCCCCGCCGTCGTGGCCGTCGACGCCCCGGGCCTGCAGAACGGCGCACCGGACGGCGTCGCGCTGGTGCGCGGCACCGAGGTGCTGGAGTTCCTCTCCTACGAGGGCACCGTCACCGCCGCGGACGGGCCGGCGGCCGGGCTGGCCAGCACCGACATCGGCGTCTCCGAGGGAGGGGCGACGCCGGTGGGGCAGTCGCTGTCCCGGACCTACGACGCGGCGGCCGACGCCCTCGTGTGGAGCGACCCGGCGACCGCCAGCCGGGGCGCGGTCAACCCCGCGGGCGCCGCCGAGCCGGAGCCCGAGGAGCCGGTCGACGTCTGCGCGACGGCGCCGACGCACGAGATCGGGGCGGTCCAGGGCCCGGGCGCGGAGACCCCGCTCGCCGGGCAGCAGGTCACCGTCCGCGGCGTCGTCGTCGGTGACCTGGAGGGCTTCGGCGGCTTCCACCTGCAGGACGCCGACGGCGACGGCGACGCCGCGACCTCCGACGGCATCTTCGTGTTCAGCGACGTCGCGGTCGACCTCGGTGACACCGTCGCCGTCACCGGCCAGGCGCAGGAGTACTTCGGCCAGACGCAGATCAGCTCCCGTGAGGACGCCGCGGTCTGCGCCGAGGGCACGGCGGACGACCTGCCCGGCGCCGCGCCGCTGGACCTGCCCGCCGGGGACGCGGAGCGCGAGCGGCTCGAAGGCATGCTCGTCGCGCCCGTGGACACGCTGACCGTCAGCGAGGTCTTCGACCTCACGAGCTTCGGCGAGCTCACCCTCTCCGAGGGCGGCCTGCTGGTGCAGCCGACCGAGCTCGCGCGGCCCGGCACCGCCGCGGCCGAGGCGGTCGTGGCGGAGAACGTGCTGCGCCGCATCGTGCTCGACGACGGCGTGAGCGCGCGGGTGACCGCCACCACCCGCCCCTACCTCACCTCGGAGACGCCGGTCCGGGTCGGTGACGAGCTCGAGTTCACCGAGCCCCTCGTCCTCGGCTACGGCTTCGACCAGTGGCGGCTGCAGCCCGCCGACGGCACCGCCGACGGCGTCTTCGCCCCGCAGAACACCCGGCCGGCGGCCCCGGAGCAGGTCGGCGGCGACGTCCGGCTCGCCGCCTTCAACGTGCTCAACTACTTCCTGACCTTCGGGGAGCCGGGCCGGGGTGCGCGCGACCCCGAGCAGCTCGAGAAGCAGGCCGGGAAGATCGTGCCGGCCATCGAGGCCCTCGGGGCCGAGGTCGTCACCCTCATGGAGATCGAGGACAGCGACGCCACCGGTCTCACGCCGGGCGACGCGGACACCGCGCTGGCCGACCTGGTGCGCCGGCTGAACGCCGCCGCCGGGTACGACAAGTGGGACTACGTGCCGCTGCCCGACGAGCTCTACGCGGTCGACCGCGACGTCATCCGCAACGGGATCATCTACCAGGGCGACGTCGTCCTCCCGGTGGGCGAGCCCGCGGGGCTGGTCGACGAGGACGTGTGGGACAACGCCCGCGAGCCGCTCGCCCAGACCTTCGTGAAGGACGGCGACGCGTTCACCGTCGTCGCCAACCACTTCAAGTCCAAGAGCCCCGGCGAGCCGACCGGCGACAACGTGGACTCCGGCGACGGCCAGGGTGCCTGGAACGGTGACCGGGTCCGGCAGGCGGCATCGCTGGCGCAGTTCGCCGAGCGGCTGCGTGCGGAGAGCGCCGACGAGGACGTCGTGCTGATGGGCGACTTCAACGCCTACAGCGAGGAGGACCCGATCGTCCTCCTCGAGGGGGAGGGGTACGTCGACCTCGGTCAGCAGTTCGACCCGGGCCGCTACAGCTACGTGTTCGACGACCAGTCCGGCTCGCTGGACCACGCGCTGGCCACGGCGGAGCTGGCGGCGAAGGTCACCGGCGTCGCGCACTGGAACATCAACGCGGTCGAGTCCTTCGCCTACCAGTACTACGGGGACCCGGCGCTCTACGCCGCTGACCCGTACCGGTCCAGCGACCACGACCCGGTGGTGGTCGGCGTCGACCTGGAGGAGCGCTGCCAGGGCCTGCTGCCCACGATCCGGGGCACCGAGGGCCGCGACAAGCTCAGCGGCACGGAGGGCCGCGACGTGATCATGGGCCTCGGTGGGGACGACGTGATCCGCGGCCGCGGCGGCGACGACGTCGTCTGCGGTGGCGCCGGCGACGACCGCATCGCCGGCGAGAACGGTGACGACGTGCTGTCCGGCGGTTTCGGCGACGACCGGCTCGACGGCGGGAACGGCAGCGACGTGCTGATCGGCGGGCCGGGCACCGACCGCCTCGACCAGGGCCGCGGGGAGGGGACCGCCGAGCAGGAGGGCACGGAGTCCTGACCCGCACCCGCACGTGACGCGCGCCGGTGCCGTGTCAGCCCTTCCGGACCCCGTCGGCCAGGGTCCGGGCCACCGTCCGCAGCAGCGGGTGGGCCGGCAGGTCCTCCACCGCCACGGGCAGCGGCAGCGACCAGTTGGGCCGGTCGTCGGCGCCCGGCATGTTCGGCCGGCGCTGCTCACCGACGGCGTCGTCCAGCGTCGCCGACAGCAGCAGCGAGGGGGCCTGCGCCAGGAGCTGGTGGGCGCGCTCGACCGCCTGCTCCACGCTCGCGTCGTCGCTGAGCCCGGGCAGGTGCGCCAGCAGCGAGCCGCGGCCCCGCTCGAGCTCCTCCTCCGTGCCGGTCCCGTGCTCCCGCTGCTCGTCGACGTCGGCCTCCGTCCACAGCCCCGCCACGGTCGGCAGGTCGTGCGTGGTGATGGCGGCCATCGCCTCGGCCGGCCACTCGGCGGGCTCGTCCTCCTCGAACCAGAGCAGCCGGTAGGAGAGGACGCCGTGCTCGGCCATCGCCTCGCGGACGCCGTCCTCCACCGTGCCGAGGTCCTCCCCGACGACGAGGGCGCCGGCGCGGTGGCTCTCCAGCGCGACGATGTTCAGCAGGTCCTCGGCCGGATAGCGGACGTAGGCGCCGTCGGCGGCGCTGCCGCCGGCGGGGACCCACCACAGGCGGAACAGCCCCATCACGTGGTCGATCCGCAGGCCCCCCGCGCCGGCCATGGTGGCCCGGATGGACTGCACGAAGGGCTCGTAGTCGGCGTCGCGCAGCCGCCACGGGATCAGCGGCGGGGAGCCCCAGTCCTGCCCGGCGGAGTTGAACGCGTCCGGGGGTGCGCCGACGCTCACGCCGTCGGCCAGCACCTCCTGCCAGGCCCAGGCGTCGGCGCCGCCACCGGCGAAGCCGATGGGCAGGTCCTGGATGACGGTCATCCCGGCGGTCGCCTCGGTGAGCTGGAGCTCCAGCGCCCACTGCAGCCAGGCGTGGAACGCCACGACGGCGCCGTGCCGCTGGGCGTACCCGGCGACGGCGGGCGCATCGGGGCGGCGCAGCTCCGGCGGCCACGTGTGCCAGTCGGCGCCGTGCTCCTCGGTGATCGCCGCCCACGTCGCCCAGTCCTGCAGCGTGCGGCCCTGCTCCTCCCGCCAGCGGGCGAACGCCTCACCGCCGCCGTGGGCGAAGAAGATCCGCATGAGGACCTCGCGCTTGCGGGCCCACACGGAGTCCCGGTCGATCAGCGCCCCGTCGGACAGCGCGCGCCCGGCGTCGGCCTCGAGGTCGACGGCATCGGCGCCGGGTACCTCCCCGACCCGCAGGTAGAGCGGGTTGCGGAAACGGCGGGTGGCCGGCAGGTAGGGGCTGGCCTCCTGGGTGGCGAGGGGCGCGACCGCGTGCAGCGGGTTGATGAGCAGGAACCCGGCGCCCTGCTCGGCGGCCATCTGCCGCAGCGTGCGCAGGTCGCCGAGGTCGCCGATGCCCCAGCTCTCCCGGCCGCGCGCGGCGTACAGCTGCACCGCCCAGCCCCAGGCGCGGTCCTCGGGCAGCCAGCACCGGCCGGGGGAGACGATCAGCCGCCGGCGCGGGCCCTCGGGCGCCTGCAGCCAGTGGTAGCCGAGCGGGAAGTCCGGCGGCAGCTCGCCGTCGACGTGCCGCACCTCGCCGTCCTCGCAGACGACGTCGGCCTCGTCGACCTCCAGCGCGTCACCGGGGCGGGCGACGATCGGCGCCCGCTCCTCCAGGTCGGCCGGTGGCTCGCCGATGACGGCGCGCAGCGTCTCGATCGTCTCGCGGGCTACCTGGTGTTCCTCGTCCAGCGCGTCCAGCCAGCTGGCATCGATGCCCCAGTCGTCGGTCGTCGGCTTCGTCGTCACCTGTCGATCCTCGCCGGGTGCGCCCGGGCGCGCAGTCCGGGCCGTGGTGGCGTTCCTCTCGGCCGGCGGCCCCGGCCCGCCGACCCGGGCGCGCGCTCGTCTGGCCGGGCGACCCCCGCCCCGGTAGGCATGGCCCATGCCGGTGATCGGGTTCCACAACTCCCACGAGCAGATCCACCCTTCCGCGCTGCTGGACGCCGTCCGGCACGCCGAGGAGGTCGGCTTCACCGCCGCGATGTGCTCCGACCACCTCACCCCGTGGAACCCGCGGCAGGGCGAGTCGGGGTTCGCCTGGTCCTGGCTCGGCGCGGCGATGGCGACCACGTCGCTGCCCTTCGGTGCCGTGAACGCGCCCGGCCAGCGCTACCACCCGGTGGTCGTGGCCCAGGCGATCGCGACGCTGGGTGCGATGTTCCCCGGGCGCTTCTGGGTCGCGCTCGGCAGCGGCGAGGCGATGAACGAGCACGTCACCGGTGACGCCTGGCCGCGCAAGGAGGTCCGCGACGCCCGGCTGCGCGAGTGCGTCGACGTGATCCGCCGGCTGCTCGCCGGGGAGGAGGTCTCCCACGACGGCCTGGTCACCGTCGACCGTGCGGCCATCTACACGCTCCCCGACCCGCAGCCCGCCCTGATCGGGCCCGCGGTGAGCGTGGACACCGCGCGCCGGCACGCCGACTGGGCCGACGGGCTGGTCACCATCAACCAGCCGCACGAGAAGCTGCGCCAGGTGGTCGCCGCCTACCGGGATGCCGGCGGCCAGGGCGACCTCGTCCTCCAGGTGCACGTCTCCTGGGATCCCGACCCCGACCGGGCGCTGGCGATCGCCCACGACCAGTGGCGCAGCAACGTCTTCCCGCCGCCGCTGTGCTGGGACCTCGACAGCCCGGAGGCGTTCGAGCAGGCCAGCGCGCACGTGGCACCGGAGGACATGCACGGCCCCGTCCGGGTCTCCGCCGACCTGGGGCAGCACGCGGCCTGGATCGCCGAGTACCTGGAGCTGGGCTTCGACCAGGTCTACCTGCACCACGTGGGCAAGGAGCAGCGGCCGTTCCTGGACGCGTTCGGCGAGCGGGTGCTACCCCAGTTCGACCTGGAGCGCCCGGGCCCGGTGGCCGCCATCGACCCACCCGGGCCGGCGGAGAACCGCCGCCCGCGCGTCGAGCCGGTGCCGGCGCCGTGAGGATCACCGACACGAGCGACCTCTGGTGGAAGAACGCCGTCGTCTACTGCCTGGACGTCGAGACCTACATGGACTGGAACGGCGACGGCGTCGGCGACCTGCAGGGCCTGGCGCAGCGGCTGGACCACCTCGCCGACCTCGGCGTCACCTGCCTGTGGCTGATGCCCTTCTACCCGACGGCCGGGCGGGACGACGGCTACGACATCACCGACTACTACGGCGTCGACCCCCGGCTCGGCGACTTCGGTGACCTCGTCGAGGTGATCCGGACGGCGAACGACCGCGGGATGCGGGTGATCGCCGACCTGGTGGTCAACCACACCTCCGACCAGCACCCGTGGTTCCGGTCGGCCAGGGAGAGCAAGGAGTCGCCGTACCGGGACTTCTACGTGTGGCGCGGGGACGAGCCGCCGGACACCAGCGACCAGGTGGTGTTCCCCGACGCCGAGGGTGGCATCTGGACGCACAGCCCGGAGACCGGCGAGTGGTACCTGCACCGCTTCTACTCCGAGCAGCCGGACCTGAACGTGGCCAACCCGAAGGTGCGGGACGAGATCGCCAAGATCATGGGCTTCTGGCTGCAGCTGGGGCTCTCGGGCTTCCGGGTCGACGCCGTCCCCTTCCTCCTGGAGACCGCCGGGATCGACGAGGAGTCCGCCTCCCGGTTCCCCGACCCGCACGAGTACCTCCGCGCCCTGCGTGCCTTCCTCGGCCGGCGGACCGGCGCCGGCGTGCTGCTGGGCGAGGTGAACCTGCCCTTCGAGGAGCAGGTGCGCTTCTTCGGCGGCGGGGACGGCGACGAGCTGACCATGCAGTTCGACTTCAACACCATGCAGCGCACGTACCTGTCGCTGGCCCGCGGCGACGCCGGGCCGCTCGCCGCCTCGCTGTCCGCCCGACCGGCCATCTCCTCGGACAGCCAGTGGGCGACGTTCGTCCGCAACCACGACGAGCTGACCCTGGACAAGCTCTCCGACGACGAGCGCGCGGAGGTCTTCGCCGCCTTCGGCCCGGAGCCGGAGATGCAGGTCTACGACCGGGGGCTGATCCGGCGGTTGCCCCCGATGCTGTCGGGGGACCCGCGCCGGGTGCGGATGGTCTACAGCCTGCTGTTCGCCCTGCCGGGCACCCCGGTCCTGTTCTACGGCGAGGAGATCGGGATGGGGGAGGACCTCTCGGCCGGCAGCCGTCTCTCGGTGCGCACCCCGATGCAGTGGACCGGCGCCGCCAACGGTGGCTTCTCCCGCGCTCCGGCCGACGAGCTGACCCGGCCGGTCGTCGACGGCGGGTTCGGGCCCGAGTTCGTCAACGTCGCCGACCAGCGTCGCGACCCGGAGTCGCTGCTGTCCTTCATGAAGCTGCTGATCCGGCGCTACCGCGAGTCCCCGGAGCTCGGGTGGGGGGAGTTCACCGTCCTGGAGCAGCCGCACCCCTCGGTGCTGGCCCTGCTCTGCACCTGGGACGACGCCGCCCTGGTCACCCTGCACAACCTGGGGTCCGAGCCGCGGACGGTGCCGCTCACCGTGCCCGGGTGCGACGGCCGGCACCGCCTGGAGGACCTGCTCATGTCCTGCTCCACCGAGCTCGGGGACGACGGCGGCGCGGAGGTGGCGCTGGAGGGCTACGGCTACCGCTGGCTCCGGGTGGTCGGGGAGGAGAGCCGCCGGCTGCTCTGAGCGCGGCGGTCGCCGGCTGCGCGCGTCCGGTCACCCGCTGACCGGGGATCCGGCCTCCCGGGCCGGTGAGGGATGGGCCACGCCGTCCGCGCGGGGTGTCCTGCGCGGCGGCCGGGGCGGTTGTGCCTAGCGTGGCCGGTGAGGTGAGTGCGATGAGCGAACGTGACCAGACCATGTCCCTGCCCACGCCCGGGCCCGACGGCGCCGGGGCCCCGTCCGGCGGGGCGAGTCCCAGCGGGGCCACCGCCGGTGGCACGCCACCCGGCGGGGCGGCGGGGGCCGCGCCGGTGCCGCCCGTGCCCGAGCCGACCCCGGTGCCGGGAGGGGACGCGCCGCCCGCCGGGCACCCCACGGCCCCGGTGGGCGTGCGGCCGGCGCCCCGCAAGCCGCGGCGCGGCCCCATGACGGTGATGGGCCCCTGGGCGCCGGTGGCCGGGGGGCTGCTCGGCCTGTTCCTGGGGCTGGTCGCCGTCCTGCTGCTGGCGGGGTCGGCGGACACCTTCCCCGACCGGCTGGCGCTCGTGTTCGCCGTCCTGGGCCTCGGGCTGCTCGGCGCCGCCGGCGTCCTGCTCGCCGACGAGGTGCGGATCGTGCGCCAGCGGTCCCGGGAGGCAGGGGTGCGCCCGCAGTGGGTGGAGGCGACGGCCGGGCTGGTGAACGGGCTGACCCCCGCGCGGCTGCTGCTGCTGGTCAGCGCCTTCGTGCTCTTCCTGTCCGCCTACGTCGCCCGCTGAGCGGGACCGCCGGCCGTGGTCGCTCCCGACCACGGCGGGCGGGCTCAGAGGTAGGCCTGGATCCCCAGGTGGACGGCGAGCCCCAGCCCGGCCAGGGCGATGACCGTGCGGAGGGCCGTCTGCGGCGCCCGGCGCACCACGCGGGGGCCCAGCCGGCCACCGAGGAAGAAGCCCATCGCCAGCGGCAGCGCGGCGGCCCACGCGACGTCGGCCAGGAAGGCGAAGCCGAGGGCGGCGACGCCGTTGGCGACCCCGAGGACGACGTTCTTCATGGCGTTCCCGCGCGGCAGCCCTTCGCCGGTGGAGAGCAGGTACAGGGCCAGCAGCAGGACGCCTGCTGCCGCCCCGAAGTAGCCGCCGTAGACGGTCACCGCGAACGTGCCCAGCGCCAGCCAGCGCGGGTCGTGGGCAGCGGCGTGCCGGGCCCCTTCGGCGGCCAGCTCACGAGGTGGCCGCTGCACGAGGATGGCCACCGAGGCGCCGGCGATCAGCCACGGCACGATCCGCTCGAACGCGTCCGGCGGGGTGAGGAGCAGGAGGACCGCACCGGTGACGCCACCGGCCACCGCCGCCACCAGGAGCGGCCGCAGCCGGCGCGCCTGGCCGTGCAGCTCCGGCCGCGACGCGCTCACCGAGCCGACCGCGTTGAGCACCAGGGCCACGGTGTTGGTGACGTTGGCCGTGACCGGGGGCAGCCCGGTGGCCAGCAGCGCGGGGTAGCTCACCAGCGAGGCGAGCCCCGCGATGCTGCCGGTCAGGCCGGCCCCCACCCCGGCGGCGAGGAGGAAGAGGAACTCGGGCACGTTCATCCGCCGAGGAGCACCCCGATCGCCACCACGCCCAGGACGACGATCGCCGTCCGGAGCAGCGGCTCGGGCACCCGCCGGCCGTAGCGCGAGCTGACGTACCCGCCCAGGAGCGAACCGGCGGCCAGCAGGCCCGCCGCCGACCAGACCACCCGGTCGGTCGCGACGACGACGTAGGCCCCCGCGGCCACGCCGTTCACCGTCAGCGTCAGCACGTTCTTGAGCGCGTTCAGCCGGTGCAGCGGCTCGCGGAGCAGGAGCCCGAACAGGCCGATCTGGATCACACCCTGGCTGGCCGCGAAGTAGCCGCCGTACGTGCCGGTCAGGTAGGCGGTGCCGAACAGCGCGGTCCGCCGGCCCGGGCCGATGCGCAGCTCCGGGGCACCCGCCGGGTGCCGCCGGGCGATCCGGCGCTTGACCAGCGGGTGCACCGCGACGAGGACGACGGCGACGGCGATCAGCACCGGCACCACCGCCTCGAAGGCCGCGGCGGGCAGGTGCAGGAGCAGGAAGGCGCCGGTGAGGCCACCGAGGACCGACGCCGGGACCAACCCGAGCAGCAGCCGGCCCTGCCCGCGCAGCTCGCGCCGGTAGCCGATCGCGCCGGTGAGGTTGCCGCCGACCAGCCCCAGCGAGTTGCTGATCGTGGCCGGCACCGGCGGCAGGCCGACGCCGAGCAGCACCGGGAAGGAGACCAGCGTCCCCGAGCCGACGACGGCGTTGATCCCGCCCGCGGCGAACCCCGCGGCGGCGACCGCCACCATCTCCGCGCCCGTCATGCGTCCATCCCGACGAGACTGGCACGCCTGGCACGGCCCCCGCTCGCGCGGGGGCCGTCGATCCGGTCACACCGGGGCGGGCGTCAGGGCTTGACGGCGAGGACCGGGCGGTCGGCGTCGAGCAGGATCCGCTGGGCGCTGCTGCCCATGAGCAGCTTGCCGACGGGGGAGCGCTTGCGCAGCCCGATGACGATCACCGAGGCGTCGACCTCGCGCGCCACGCGGAGCACCTCGTCGGCCACCTCGCCCTCGCGCGTGACCTGCCGGACCTCCACGGCGACGCCCGCCTTCTCGGCCCGGGCGCCGATGTCGCGGAGGGTGTCCTCGTCGGCGACCTCCACGCTGACCGGGGCGCCTCCGCGCGCGGAGTTCAGCACCAGGAGACCCTCGCCGCGGCGCGCGGCCTCGGCGATGCCGGCGTCGAGGGCCGCGCGGGCCTCCGGGGTGGGGACGAATCCGACGAGGACGGTCATACGGGCTCCTTGGCAGAACGGTGGGCGGTCGCCCGTCGACGGGCGACCAGCCGGGACAGCAGGGGACCTGGGACGACGATGAGCACTACCGCGAGCAGTGTCCCTGAGATCGGCCGGGTGAGAAAACCGGCGGGGTGGCCCGCGACGATCGGCTCCGACCTGCGCAGGGCGCTCTCCGGCAGTGGTGAGCGAGGACGGCCGCCGCTAGCCGCAGCGGCGCAGCAGCGGCCCGGCGTCGTGCTCCACGACCCGTGGGGCCGCCGGGCCGAGCACCGCCACGGTGCCGACGAAACCGGCGGGCGCGGCGAGCGCCGCGAGGGAAGGGGCCGGCACGTCCCCGTTCCCGGCACCCCAGCGCAGCAGGTGCGGGGGGAACGCGGGGGAGGAGACGACGATGTCGTCCAGCGGCGCCGAGAGCCCGGCGCCGGTCGCCTTCACCGCGGCCTCCTTGCGGGTCCAGTAGGTCGTGAACACCTCGGCGCGGGTCCCGGCCGGCTGCCGAGCGAGCACCGCCCGCTCCTCCGGCGCGAGGACGAGGCGGGCGACGTCGGTCAGGTCGGCGTCCGCCCACGCGCCCACCTGCTCGATGTCCACGCCCACGGGGGCGTCCCGGCCGACCGCGACGACCGCCCGGTTCCCGGCGTGGGACACCGACACGTGCAGCCCCACGTCGCCGAGCAGGCGCGGCTTGCCGTGCCCGCCCCCGCACGCGAGGCAGGTCCGGTCGATCCGGAGCGCCTCGGGCGGGAGACCGGCGAGCCCGCCCAGCACCAGGCGGGCGACCGCCCACGCCGCCGTCGTCCGCCGCCGGTCCGCGGGACGGTGCAGCCGCCCGCGCCGAACGACGTCGTCGGGGTCCAGCAGGTCGTCGTGCCCGGCGTGGACCTCGTCGGTGTCGATCCACCAGACCTGGCAGCTGCCGGGTGCCAGGTGGGGGAGCGCGCCGACCGCCGGGCGGGCCGCGGGTGCCGCGGATGCGCTCACCCGTGCCTCGTCAGCTCGCTGAAGAAGTCGTCCACGACCCGCAGGCCGCCGCTGTCCCGCACGGCGTCGTGGACGAACCGGCCGACCGCCAGGTCGAGCACGCCGAGGCCGAAGGGCGAGAAGACGACGGTCCGGTCGGGCGGGACCTCCACCCGACCGTCGAGGACGTCGGCCAGCGTGCCGTCGAGGAAGTCCCTGCTGCCGGTCAGCTGCTCGGTCAGGTGCGGCGAGGTCTCGGCCTTCAGGCAGTGCTCGACGTCGTCGACGACGTTGGTGGCCTCGAGCAGCACCGCGGGGGCGAGGTCGCGCAGGGACACGTGCAGCACCACCGGGGCGTGCCCGAACCACGCCGGGTCGTGCACGTGCGGGGTGCCCGCGACGGTGGCGAAGACGAGCAGGTCGCTGCCCCGGACCACCGACTCCAGGTCGTCGTGGACGGTGACGTGGCCGGGGGTGCCGGAGCGGTCCAGGTAGCCGCGGAACCCCTCGGCGCTGCCCCGGTCCAGGTCGTGGACCCCGACCTCCTCGAAGGTCCACCCCGTGGCGGCCAGGTAGGTGTGCACGTAGCGGGCGATCAGCCCGGCGCCCACGAACCCGGCGCGCCGGGGCCGTGGCCGGCCCCGGCTGAGCCGCTCGGCGGCCGCCGCGGCCGACGCCGCGGTCCGCGCCGCGCTGATGATGGAGGACTCCAGGCAGGCGTACGGGTAGCCGGTCGCCGGGTCGTTGAGGATCAGCACCGCGGAGGCCCGGGGCAGCCCAGAGGACACGTTCCCGGGGAAGCTGGAGATCCACTTCAGCCCGTCGACGGGCGCGTCGCCCCCCAGCGACGCCGGCAGGGCGATGATCCGCGACGCCGGCCGGTCCGGGAAACGCAAGAAGTACGACGGCGGGTTGACGGTGGCACCGGCGCCGTGCAGCCGGTAGGTCTCCTCGACCAGCGCGACCACCTCCCGCTCCCTGCCGTGCAGGACCGACGCGACCTGGGCGCCGGGCACGATCGCGAAGGGCGGCGGCAGGGCCGGCCCCGGTCCGGGCAGGTCGGCCGACGACGGCAGGGGCGACGGCGCGCTGCGGACGTCGGTCACGACGCACCTCCCTCGGTGGTGCCGGCGGCGTCGACGCGGACGGGGTCGGTCAGCGCGACGACCACCTCGCGCGGGCCGGTGAAGGGCTCGCGGCTGTGGGCGGTGCGCAGGTTGTCGACCAGCAGCAGGTCACCCGCCTGCCACGGTTCCCGCCGCGTGTGGGCGTCGTAGACCTCGTTGATCGCGGCCACCTCCTCCGGCCCCACCGGGCTGCCGTCCCCGAACCGGGTGGTGAACGGCAGGTTGTCGGGCCCGTACTCGTCGACGAGGAAGTCGCGCACCTCCGGCAGCAGCGTCCACTCGCTGAGGAAGGCCATCTGGTTGAACCAGCAGCGCCGGCCGCCGACCGGGTGGGTCACGACGGCGGGACGGTGCTGCCGGGTGCGCAGCGTGCCGCCGGGGCGCCACACGGCCTCGATCCCGGCACCCCGGCAGTAGGCGTCGACCGCAGCGGGGTCGTCGGTGCCGAACGCGTCGGCCCACGACGCGCCGATCTCCTCGCTGTAGGTGCGCTCGAGCACCCAGCCGTGCCGCTCGGCGCGCGCCCGCAGGTCCGGCGGCAGGTCGGCCAGCACGGCGGCGGCGTCCGCCACGGCGGTGGCCCCACCGGTCTCCGGAGCGGTCAGGCAGCCGAAGAGCAGCAGGCCGGGAGGAGCGGACGTGTAGCTCAGCTCGTGGTGCATGCACATCGGCTGGTTCGCCGGCCACGGCGTCGACGGGTACGCGCCGTCGGCGTCCGCGGTGCGCGCGGCGAAGGCCTCGCGCTCGGTCATCGGCCCGGAGCCGAGCCGGCCGGCCAGCAGCGCGACGTCCGCCGCCGTCCGGATCGCCAGCCCGCGGACGAGCAGGACGCCGTGCTCGGCCACCAGCGCCCGGACGGTCCCGCGGTTCTCGGCGCCCCACCGCCCCGGGTCGTCGGGGGCGACACGCAGGACCGGCAGCGCCCCCGGGGCGGGCCGGAGGTCGGGGGGCACCGTGGGGGCGGCGGACATGGCGGGTTCCTTCCGGGAGGGGTCAGCGCGCGGGAGCGGCGGACGCCGCGCGTTCGTCGAGCAGGGCGGCGAGGTCGGCGAGAACGGGCGTGCGCGTGATGTCGCCCAGCGACACGGCCCGGTCGAGGGCGGCGGCGAGCCGGACGACGGACAGCGACGTGCCGCCGGCCTCGACGAACGAGGTCTCCCTGCCGATGCGCTCGACGGGCACGCCCAGCAGGTTCGACCAGAGGGCGGCCAGGCGCTGCTCCGTCGGGCCGGTGGGCGTCGAGGCCTGCGGCGCCGGGCGCAGGTCGGCGGCGAGCGCCGTGAGGGCCCTCCGGTCCACCTTGCCGTTGGCCGTCAGCGGCAGCTCGGGGCGGCGGCAGAAGAGGGCCGGCACCATGTAGGCGGGGAGAGCGCCGGCCAGCAGGTCGGCGAACCCCTGCTCGGCTCCGGAGGGCCCGTCGCCGGTCCAGAAGGCGACCAGCCGGGCGCTGCGCCCGCTCCCGGTGACGACGACGGCGGCGTCCCGGACGCCGGGCAGCCGGAGCAGCGCGTTCTCGACCTCCCCGAGCTCGATGCGGAACCCGGCCACCTTCACCTGGTGGTCCTGCCTGCCCAGGTACTCCAGCTTGCCGTCCGGCCGCCACCGGCCCTGGTCACCGCTGCGGTACAGCCGGTGCCCGGGCCGGAGCGGGTCGGGGAGGAAGGCCCGGGCGGTCCGCTCCGGATCGTTGACGTACCCCCGTCCCACGCAGACCCCCGAGAAGGCGATCTCACCCGGTGCGCCCAGCGGGACGGGCCGCAGGCGGTCGTCGAGCACGTAGACGGTCACGTTCTGGACCGGCCGGCCCAGGGGCACCCGGTCGCCGTCCGGCGGGCGGTGCAGGATCTCGTGGTTGGTGTCGTCGGACGTCTCGGTCAGGCCGTAGGCGTTCACCAGCGGCACGGTCGGCAGCACGTCGAACCAGCGCTGCACCAGCTCCGGCTTGACCGCCTCGCCGGTCACCGAGACCACCCGCAGGTCCGGGAGGTCCCGCGGCCGCTGCTGCAGGTGGGCCAGGACGACCTCCAGGTAGGACGGCACGACCTGGAGCACGCTGATCCGGCGCTCGACGAGGGTGTCGACGAAGCGCCCGATGTCCAGGACGACGTCCTGCGGGACGAGCACGGTGCGTCCGCCCACCAGCCAGGCCCCGAGCAGCTGCCAGAGGGAGATGTCGAAGCACTGCGGCGCGGTCTGCGCCACGACGCTGTGCTCGTCGAGGCCGAGATCGGTGATCTTGGCGAGCAGGTGGTTGAGCATGCCCGCGTGCTCGCACATCGCACCCTTGGGTTCCCCGGTCGAGCCGGAGGTGAAGTAGAGGTAGGCCAGCCCGGTCGCGGGCACGGCCACCGGCCGGGCGACGACGGGATCGCCGGAGCAGACGGCCCCCAGGTCGAGGGCGCGGACGGCGGGCAGGTCGGCGAGGGCCGCGTCGAGCGAGCCGCGGCTGCCCTCCTCGGTGAGCACCAGGCGCACCCCGGCGCGGCCGAGGGCCGAGGCGATCCGGGCGGGCGGGAAGTGCGGCTCGAGGGGCAGGTACGCCCCGCCCGCCTGCAGCACGCCGAGCACTGCTGCGGCCCACTCCGTCGAGCGCTCGGTGACCACCGCGACGACGTCCTCGCCCGCGAGCCCGGCGTCGAGCAGGGCAGCCGTGACCCGGTCGGCCCGGGCGGCGAGCTCGGCGTAGGTCCAGCGCGCGTCCCCGCGTTCGAGGGCGACCGCATCCGGTCGCTCGGCCGCCTGCCTGCGGACCAGCTCGTGCGGTCGCTCAGCCGGCAGCGGCCGACGGGGGCCCGAGAGACCGTGCACCTGGTGGTCGAGCTCGGTGCCGGACAGCAGCGTCGCCGCACCGGGATCGGCGTCCGGATCCGTGGTCAGCGCGGTCAGCGCCGCGCGGTGGTACCCGGCGATGCGCCGGCCGGCGGAGGCGTCCAACACCTCGGTGCGGTGGCGCAGCCGCAGGACGAGGCGGCCGTCCCCCGCCTCGACCTCCAGGCGGAGCACCGATCCGGGGGAGGGCGGCCCGGGCCGGCCGGCCGGGTCGAACTCCGCCTCGCTGACCGGCCCGGTGGTGCCCAGCTCGGCGCGGACGTCGTCCACGGGGTACCCCGCGGCGGCCCGCAGGGCGAGTTCACGGGCGCCGACCTCGGCCACGAGGGCTCGCCACGACGGCGCGGTGGCCGGGAGCACGCACGGTAGCCCCACCGGCCCGGTCACGTACGACGTGACCACCTGCGCCTCGCCCGACAGGGCGGCCAGCACGCGCGCGTGCGCGGCGAGCACGAGGGTGCGCAGCGGAACGGCGAGCTCGGTCGCCGACGCCCGGAGCCGCGCCGTCGTGGGCCCGTCGACCTCGAGGTCGACGACCGCGACGCCGGCGGACCCCGGGGCCGCCCAGCGCGGCAGGCTCGTCGTGCCGCCGGCCAGCAGCACGTTCCGCCAGTAGCGTCCGGCGGGGTCGTGAGCGCGACGTCCGGCCTCGTCGGGCGGGTCGCTCCGTGCCGGTTCGTGCAGGGCCGTCATCGGGACCTCCGGGTCGGACTGCCTGGGGATGCGCGGTGCCGGCCGCGGCCCACGCTCGCCGCCGTGAGGGCCGGGACCAGTCCGGCCACCGCGACACCGCCAGCGGCGGCGCCGGCGCGGTGCCGGGCGGGTCCCGTCGCGGGAGGACGCCCGTCGGCGGCCGCGCGGCTCGTGGGCTCCGCGGGGATCACGATCGCCGGGCCGCGGAGGTCCGGGGAACCACGGGACGCCCCCGGCGCCGCCGCCGCGGGCCGCCCAGCGCCGTCCCCGGCCGCGGCGACCGGCGGGTCGAGGACCTGGACCGCCGGATTGCCGCTCCAGACCGCCCCGGCGGGCACCTCCTCGCCCTTCATCAGGAACGCGTCCGCGGCCAGCGCCGACTTCTCGCCCATCGTCACCCCGTAGTGCACCCATGCGCCGACGCCGACCGTGCAGCCGGCCCCCAGCGTGATGGCCCCGGACTTGAAGGCGCTGTCCTCCTGCGAGTGGCCCTGGACGGTGGCGCCGGCGTTCAGCGTGCAGCCGTCGCCGAGGGTCACCAGTGACCGCTCGGGCATCCCGCAGCCGTCGTCGAAGAGCCGCCGGGCGCCCCGGACACCGAGCAGACGCCAGATCAGGCCCTTGACCGGGGTGCCGTTGAAGACCTCGGGGTGCGCGTGCATCTTCCAGAAGCGCTCGTGCCACCAGAAGTACGGGTCGTAGATGGAGACGGTGCGCGGCCGGAGGGGGCGGAAGCGGGTGGAGAGGCGCTCCAGGAACACCCCCCAGGCGGTCGTGAGCAGCAGGGCGAGCACGGTGGAGGCCGCGAACACCACGGACCCGAAGCGCGGGTAGAGCTCGGCGGCGACGAGCGTGGCGCCGAGGACGAGGAACAGGTTGGACCAGCGGGCGAGCAGGAAGAGCAGGATGGTCCGCAGGTTGTACCGGTTCTTCCGCCGGAGCAGGGCCGGCACCTGGTCCTCGGGCGGGAGCAGGGCCAGGTCGCGGTCCACCGAGCGCGGGATCTCGAACGCCGGGGAACCGAGCAGTCCCACGTCGTGCCGCACCGGGCCGTGGACCGGCACGAGCACCTTGGTGGCCAGCAGGCAGTTGTCGCCGACACGGGCGCCGGACGGGTAGGTGATGGCGTTGCCGAGGAAGCTGTGCGCGCCGATCCGCGCCGGCGCCAGCGTGAACGACGTGCTGGAGAAGTCGGCGTTGACGATCGACAGCCCGTCGGCGGCCATCGTGCCGGTGCCGATCCGGACGAGGTACGGCGTCTCGTGCCGCACGCCGGTGCCGAAGTTCGACCCCGTCTGGAGCACCGGCGTCATCCGGTACCCGATCGCGCGCAGGTACCCGACGATGTAGGAGCTGTCGCCGAACAGCCCGGTCAGGAACTTCGAGTTCGTGGTGCGTGCGATCGTGCGCTGCAGGGAGTAGTGCAGGCCGTAGACGGGGTAGACCCGGCCCGGACGCAGGGGCAGGGCCAGCAGGCGCGGGACGGTGACCACGAACAGCGCCGACCCGAGCGCACCGCCGGTGAAGACGACCAGCGAGACCAGCAGGCAGCCCAGCCAGAAGCCGGCGTCCCCCGGCGTCCCCGGCGTGAGGTCGACGTCGAGCACCGGCAGGTCCGCGATGGCGGCGTCGAGCACCCCCACGGCCAGCGGCATGGTGAGCAGCGCCGTCGTGGCCAACTGCCCGAGCCCGTAGGCGAAACGCCTGGCGGAACCGCTCCGGCGGGGCGCGGCCGACCGGTACGAGGAGTCCGTGGGCGCGGCGGGGGACCCGTGCCAGGTCTGCCCGGACGGCACCGACTGGCCCTCGTGCAGCGACGACCGGTGGGCCAGCGTGGCGCCGTCCCCGAGCGACGAGCCGATGTCGAGCACCGAGCCCTCGCCGACGTAGGCGTCCCGGCCGATGGTGACCGGCCCGGTCTCGACGACCCCGTCGACCACGCGGTAGCAGGAGAGGAAGGTGTCCTTGCGGACCACCGCGCCCTCGCCGATCGTCAGCAGGTCCGTGCAGACGGGGATGGCCCGCGTCAGGACGAGGGTCCCGCGCCCGACGCGGGCGCCGAGCGCACGCAGGTACAGGCAGTACAGCGGTGACCCGGCGTACAGCCGGGTGACCAGACTGGTCCGCAGCAGGGTCTTGACCACCCAGAACCTCAGGTAGGGCAGGCTCCACACCCGGAAGCGCTCGGCCCGCCACCGGCCGACGAGGATCCACTTGGCCGCCACCGGGAACAGGGCCGCACCGGCGAACGTGGCCGCACCCACCAGCACCGCGCGCTGGTAGAAGGCGAACAGGTCCTCGCTGTCCACGACCCACTCGAAGCCGCGCAGGGCCAGGGCGGTGGTCGCGTACGTGTAACCCAGGAACGTCAGCGCCTGGAGGACGCCGCACAGCACGTAGCGCGGGCGCCCGCGGGCCGGGGCGAGCACCGCCGGGGGCGCGCTCGCTCCGGGCGTCCCCGACCGCGGGGCCGCCGTCGGGCCGGCGGGTCGGGCCTGTTCCGGCTCGACCGCCACCGGGGTGGGCGCCAGCGTCGATGCCAGCCCGGTGAGCGTCGGGTGCTGGTACACGGCCTTGATCGACACCGTCGGCCGGCCGGGCTGCTTGCGGACGCGGGCGCAGAACTGCGCCATCACCATCGAGTCCGCGCCCAGGTCGTCGAAGAAGTGGGCCTCCGGGTCGACCCGCTCGCGGCCGAGCACGTCGGCCAGCACCGACCCCAGCTGCTCGACCACCGGGGGGGTCGCGCCTGGGGTCACCGGGCCGCCGAGGGCGGTGGCGAGGCCCCGGACGGTGGGGTGCCGGTAGACGTCCTTGATGGAGACCCGCGGCAGCTCGGGATCCTTGCGGACGCGGGCGCAGAACTGCGCCATCACCATCGAGTCCGCGCCCAGGTCGTCGAAGAAGTGCGACTCCGGCGTCACCTCCGCCCCCTGCAGGCAGTCCCGCAGGAGACCGCAGAACGCGGCCTCGACACCCGTGGCCGCGAGGTCGCCCCGCGCGGGGACGGCACCGACGGGAGCGGCTGCCAGGGCCCCCGCCGTCACGGGGCCGCCGCCCGCGGTGTCCGGCCGGCCGGCCGTGGCCCGGTGCTCATGGCGCCAGCGCACCCGTGGTCGGCTGGCCGACGGCGTCCGGGGTCGGTGTGCCGGCCGTGTCCGCCCACCGCGCGTCGTCGGTCGACACGGCCAGCGCCTCCGGCCCGTAGAGGGCCTCCACCCAGTTGGACTGGTAGAGCGTGTCCAGGTAGCGCTCGCCCAGGTCGGGCGCGATGGCCACGGCGGTGAGGCGGTCGGCGTCGTGCTCGGCCAGCCAGCGTCCAGCGCCGCTGACGACCGTGCCGGTGGAGCCGCCGAAGAGGAACCCGTGGCGGGCCATGCGGTGGCAGGTGCGCACGGTGTCGCACTCCTCGACCCGGACGACCTCGTCGACGTAGCTCTCGTCGAGCAGGGCCGGGCGGACGCTCGTGCCCAGCCCCGGGATCATCCGGCGTCCGGGGGGCCCGCCGAAGGTCACCGAGCCGACGGCGTCCACGGCGACGACCCGCACGTGCCGGTCACGGTCGCGGAAGTAGCGCGCGCAACCCATCAGCGTGCCGGTGGTCCCGGCTCCGACGAAAAGGACGTCGACGTCCGGGAAGTGCCGGGCGATGGCCGGTGCGGTGGTGCGGTAGTGCGCGCGCCAGTTGCCCGGGTTGGCGTACTGGTTCAGCCACACGTAGCGCCGGTCGGACGCGCAGAGCCGGTGCACGTACTGGATGCGTGCGCCGAGGAAGCCCCCGTCGTCCACCGGCTCGGTGACGACGTGGACCCGGCTGCCGAGAGCCTCCATCAGCCGGCGGGTGGACAGGTTGCAGCGCGGGTCCGTGATGCACAGGAAGCGCAGGCGCCGGCTTGCGGCGATCATGCTCAGCGCGACGCCGAGGTTGCCCGACGACGACTCGACGAGCACCGAGTCCTCCGTGAGGTGCCCGTCCCGGATGGCTGCGTCGACCATCTCGGCAGCCGCCTTGAGCTTGATCGAACCGGCGAAGTTGAATCCCTCGCACTTCAGGTGCAGCGGAGCACCGACGACTCCGGTGAGGTCGACGTAGAGGTCTTCGGTGTTGAAGGCTTCCGGAACGGCGACGATGCGTGGCGCGACGGAAGCCGGAGCGGAGGGGCGCGGGCCGCTGCCGGCACGCGGGACGGAGAGTGAGCTCATTACCGGTCCAAGGCTGATCGGGGGCAGCCCGCGGGGCCGATCGGGGCAGCCCGCGGGCGCTCGATGACGAGCGCGGGGTCGGTCGACGAGTCGGGGGGCGACCGTGGCACAGCGCGTCACGGCCGGTGGCGGATGCCCGGCCGTCCACAGGGAAACAGTGACGGAGAGTGATGCGCCCGCAGGCGCGATTACCGAGGGCGGGGCGCAGGACGACCGTCCTGGCCCACGGGTTCAGCAAGCACGAGGCAGACCTCCATTGGTCTGGACGACGATGCTCGACCGGTCGGTGACCTGCCCTGTTGCGGTGGCAGGGGCGGCAACGTCTCACCGCGCCGCGAACGGTGTCAAGGCCTTGCGAGCCCGTGACCTGCATGTGCTCACCGTGCTCGGTTCATCACCATGCCATTTTCGGAACTATTCCGGCGCGTCGGACGTCACGCGTTGTCACCCATCACGCGGAGTGACCGGTGCGCGCGGTCGCCCCACCTCCCGGCCGGGAGCGGCACGGCTGCGGGTGCGGTGAGGCGACCGCGCCGACGTGGCCCGCCCGGTGGGGACGGTCTAGTCCTTGCGGCCGGCGTCGACCAGCCGGATCACCGCGGCGCCCTCCTCGTCGGAGGCCTCCAGGTCGACCTCGACGTCGAAGCCCCAGTCGTGGTTGCCCTCGGGGTCGTCGACGATCTGCCGCACCCGCCAGGTGCCCGGCTCCGACCTGTCCCAGATGAGCAAGGCCGGGCCGCGGGCGTCGGCGCCGGTGCGCACCTCCTCGTGCTCCGCGAAGTAGGCCTGCACGACCTCGCCCCACCGGTCGGCGTCCCAGCCGGAGCCGGAGTCCAGCTCGCCCAGGTCGTACCAGCGGCGCCGGGCCCACAGCTCGACGCGGCGGAACAGCGCGTTGCGCACCATCGCGGTGAACGCCCGCTCGTTGCCGGTGAGCGGCCGCGGCCGGGCGGGGACGGCGACCTCGGCAACCGGCCCGTCGTCCGGGTTCGTCAGCGCCTCCCACTCGTCGAGCAGGCTGGAGTCCACCTGTCGCACCAGCTCGCCCAGCCACTCGACCAGGTCGGTGACCTCCTCGGTGCGCGCCGCCGCGGGCACGCCCGAGCGCAGCGCCTTGAAGGCGTCGGAGAGGTAGCGCAGCACGGCGCCCTCGGCCCGGGTGAGGCCGTAGGTGGTGACCAGCTCGCGGAAGGTGAACGCCCGCTCCCACATCTCCCGGACGACCGACTTCGGCGACAGCTGGGCGTCCGCGGCCCACGGGTTGCTCTGCCGGTAGACCTCGTAGGCGTGCCCGAGCAGCTCCTCCAGCGGCTTGGGGTAGCTGATCTCCTCGAGCAGCTCCATCCGCTCGTCGTACTCGATGCCCTCGGCCTTCATCTGCGCGACGGCCTCGCCCTTGGCCTTGTTCAGCTGGGCGGCCAGGATCTGGCGTGGGTCGTCCAGGGTGGCCTCGATGACGCTGACGACGTCGAGCGCGTAGGTGTCCGACCCCGGGTCCAGGAGGTCGATGGCGGCCAGCGCGAAGGTGGACAGCGGCTGGTTGAGCGCGAAGTCCGGCGGGAGGTCCAGCGTCAGGTCGTAGCGCCGGCCGTCGGCCTCGGGCTCGGGCAGCCGCTCCAGCACGCCGGCCTGCAGCAGCGACCGCGCGATGCCGATGGCCTCCCGGATCAGCCGCAGCTGCTTCTTGCGCGGCTCGTGGTTGTCGGTGAGCAGCCGGCGCATCGCGGCGAACGGGTCGCCCGGCCGGTCGACGACGTCGAGCACCATCGCCGTCGTCACCCGCATGTGGCTGGTCAGCTTCTCCGGCTCGCCCTCGACCAGCCGGTTCATGGTCGCCTCGCTCCAGGGCACCATGCCCTCGGGAACCTTCTTGCGCACCAGCTTGCGGCGCTTCTTCGGGTCGTCGGCGACCTTGGCGAACTGCTTGAGGTTCTCCACCTCGTGCTCGGGTGCCTGGACGACGACCGTGCCGGCGGTGTCGTACCCGGCCCGCCCGGCGCGGCCGGCGATCTGGTGGAACTCGCGCACCTGCAGCAGCCGGGTGCGGGTGCCGTCGTACTTGGACAGCGCCGAGAACACGACGGTGCGGATCGGCACGTTGATGCCGACGCCGAGGGTGTCGGTGCCGCAGATGACCTTGAGCAGCCCGGCCTGGGCCAGCTGCTCCACCAGCCGCCGGTACTTGGGGAGCATGCCGGCGTGGTGGACGCCGATCCCGTGGCGGACCAGCCGCGACAGCGTCGTCCCGAAGGAGGACGAGAACCGGAACCCGCCGATCATGTCGGCGATCGCGGCCTTCTCCTCCTTGCTGCACACGTTGACGCTCATGAGCGCCTGGGCGCGCTCCAGCGCCGAGGCCTGGGTGAAGTGGACGACGTAGACCGGCGCCTGCTTGGTGTCCAGGAGCTCCTGGATCGTCTCGTGCATCGGCGTCGTCGCGTAGTAGTGGTGCAGGGGGACGGGCCGCACGGCGTTGGCCACGAGCGCCGTGGGCCGGCCGGTGCGGCGGGTCAGGTCCTCGCGCAGGGACGTGACGTCGCCGAGCGTGGCGCTCATCAGCAGGAACTGGGCGTTCGGGAGCTCCAGCAGCGGCACCTGCCAGGCCCAGCCCCGATCGGGGTCGCCGTAGAAGTGGAACTCGTCCATCACGACGAGCGCGTCGGCGAGCTGTTCCGACTCGCCGCCCTCGCGCAGCGCGATGTTGGCGAGCACCTCGGCGGTGCAGGCGATGATCGGGGCGTCGCGGTTGACCGCGGCGTCGCCGGTGAGCATGCCGACGTTCTGCGCGCCGAAGACCCCGCAGAGGGCGAAGAACTTCTCGCTGACCAGCGCCTTGATGGGAGCGGTGTAGTAGCTGCGCCGGCCGCCGGCCAGCGCCGCGTACTGGGCGCCGGTGGCGACCAGGGACTTGCCCGACCCCGTCGGCGTCGCGAGGACGACGTTGGCGCCGCTGACCAGCTCGATCAGCGCCTCCTCCTGGGCCGGGTAGAGGGCGGTGCCGCCGGCCTCCGCCCACTCGGCGAAGGCCGCGAACAGCGCGTCGGGATCGGCGCCCGTCGCGCGCAGCGCGGTGAGGTCGCCGGGGTCGTCCAGCAGGGGAGGGGCGGCGGTGGTCGTCATCAGGAGGGACAGCGTGCCCGACGGGCTCCTGCTTCCCCGGACCCAGGCCCCACGGCGGAGTCGTGCCAGGCGGACGGTAACGATCCGGTAACGAGACCTGCGGTGAGGTGTGACATCCGCCGTAACCGGAGAGGAAGGTGAACAACAGGTGAACGGAAGGTGGCCGAGACCATGCGTGAACGTTTCTGCCCGGAATGCCGGTGGACCGTTGTGACCGACCAGGCGGGCCGGCGGCGGCTCGAGATGCGCTGGGTGCCGCTCGGCGCCGCGGCGACCCACGGCCCGGTGGCGCGCGCCGCCTGAGCAGAGCAGGACCCTCCCGACCCGGGCGGGAGGAGGGGTGCACAGCGAGGTGCGCCTCTCCTCCCGCCCGGGTCGTGCGTCGTCCGGGGTTCCGTACGCCGGGCGGCGGGTAGTCGCCCCGCGCCGCGGCACCGCAGGGGCGTGAGACCAGCGCCCGGGTGCACAGCGCTCCCGACCAGGAAGGTGGACGCCCGTGTCCGAACCCCGCCCCGACTCCCAGCCCGCCCAGCAGCAGAGCACCCCGGGCACGCTCGGCGAGATGACGCCGAAGCCCGACCACGGTGAGGAGAGCTACCAGGGCTCCGGGAGGCTGGCCGGCAAGGTCGCCGTGATCACCGGTGGCGACAGCGGCATCGGCCGCGCGGTGGCGATCGCCTTCGCCCGCGAGGGCGCGGACGTCCTCATCTCCTACCTGGAGGAGCACGAGGACGCCCAGGACACCGCCCGGTACGTCGAACAGGCCGGCCGGAGGTGCGTGCTGGTGCCGGGTGACATCTCCGACCGCGCGCACTGCAGGACGATCATCCCGAAGGCCGTCGAGGAGTTCGGCCGGGTGGACGTGCTGGTCAACAACGCCGCCTTCCAGATGAGCCACGACTCGCTGGAGGAGATCTCCGACGAGGAGTGGGACTTCACCCTCGCCACGAACCTCTCGGCGATGTTCACCCTCACCAAGGACGCGCTGCCGCACATGCAGCCGGGGGCGTCGATCATCAACTCGTCGTCGGTGAACAGCGACAACCCCAGCCCGAACCTCATCGCCTACGCGATGACCAAGGCCGGGATCGCCAACTTCACCGCGTCGCTGGCGCAGATGCTGGCGGAGAAGGGGATCCGGGCCAACAGCGTCGCCCCGGGGCCGGTGTGGACGCCGCTGATCCCGGCGACCATGCCGGAGGAGAAGGTGGAGGGCTTCGGCCAGCAGGTGCCGATGGGCCGTCCGGGTCAGCCGGCCGAGCTCGCGCCGGTGTACGTGCTGCTGGCCAGCGACGAGGCGTCCTACGTCTCCGGCGCCCGGGTCGCCGTGACCGGCGGCAAGCCCATCCTCTGACGCGGCCACGATCAGCTCACCTGATCACGGGGCGTCCTCCCTCACAGCCCAGCGTGAGGGAGGGCGCTGCACGATCAGCTGGGCTGACCGTCGCAGGGCCCGCTCAGCAGTCGAAGGCGGACCAGCAGAGGTCGTTGCGCCGCCGCTGGTCGTCCAGGACCAGGGCGCGGACGCCCTCGGGGAGCTGGTCCCGCTGCCACCGGCACTCGGCCGACCCCGCGGCGTCGCTGCTACCCGCGGGCGCCACCGCGCGCACCGCCTTGACCGCGTAGGCGGCGGCCCCGAGCTCGTGCGCTGCGACGTGCGCCACCGCGCCCGCCTGCCCGGCGGCGTAGGCGGCGTGCCGGGCCGCACCTCGCAGGTCCCTGGCCGCGGCCATCGCGTGCCCTCCGGCGGCACGCGCCCGCATCATGCGCATCGCCCCGCGGGCCCAGGCGCGGGTCGCCTCGATCGCCGCACGCGGCCGGTCGTCGTCGGGACGCTCGGTCTCGAAGAGCGGGAGGACGTGCTCGGCACACGCGGCCGCCCACAGCGCGAGGAGGTGGTGGTCGGCGTCGGTGAGGGTCCCGCCGCGCCGGATGGTCACCAGTCGAGGGTCCGGGACCTCCGGCAGGATCACGGCGGCATCCTCCACGACCGGACCGGTGTTCGCAGCCCGGCGGGCGGACGCGTCGATCAGGGCAGGGTGCGGGCGAGGCGGGCGAGGTGCTGCGGCCGCACCCGGCAGCAGCCCCCGATCAGCCGCGCGCCGTCCGCCACCCACCGGGGGACGTCGTCCGGAGCGATCCCCGGGGTGCCGGTCCACCCCCGCGCGACGGCGTCCCACGCCTCGCCGCTGTTCGGGTAGACGACCACCGGCTTCCCGGTGCGCGCCGCCTGGGTCACCGCGGGGCCGACGCCGGAGGGCGCCGTGCAGTTGACGCCGACCGCGACGACGGCGTCGACGTCCCCGGCCATCGCGAAGACCTCGGCCGCCGGCTCGCCCCGGCGGGTGCGGACGACGCCACCGTCGTCCACCACCGTGGTCAGCGAGAGCCAGACCGGCACCCCGAGCGCCTGCGCCTCCAGCACCAGCGCCTCGGCCTCCGCGGCGGCGGGCACCGTCTCGCACGCCAGCACGTCGGCCCCGGCCTCGGCGAGCAGCTCCATGCGGGGCCGGTGGAACGCGCGCAGCGCGGCGACGCCGACCCGGTCGGCGTAGTCCCCCGTGTACTCCGACCCGTCGGCGAGCATCGCGCCGTAAGGTCCGACCGATCCCGCGACCCAGCCCTCGCCCTGCCCCTCGCGGGCGAGCGCGACCGACGAGGCGATCAGCCGGTGGGCCTCTGCCGCGCCCACCCCCGCGGCGGCGAACCCCTCGACGGTCGCCTGGTAGCTCACCGTCGTCGCCACCCGGGCGCCGGCTGCGGCGAAGGCGGCGTGCGCGGCCACGACCGCCGCCGGGTCGTCGCGGAGCAGGCGGGCGGACCACAGCGCGGAGGAGACGTCGTGCCCGCGCGCCTCGAGCTCGGTGGACAGGCCGCCGTCCAGCAGGACCGGTCCGGCGGCGAGCGCGTCGGTGAGATCGGGCATGGACACCATGATCCCGCGGTACCTGCGCACCCATGGTCTTCATCTGGAGCAGTGGCTGGGGTCCCCGCCGGCGCAGGCCCCGCGGCGGCGGCTACCGCGGGCACTACGCCGGGCACTACGGGCGGGGCTACGGCCCCGGGTACGGCCCCGGGTACGGCTACGGCCCCGGCTACGGCCGCCGCCGGCGCGACGACTCCTGCCTGCGCGACCTCCTCTTCCTCAACACCGGCTGCTGCCTGGCCAACGCGATCGGCTGCGGGATGGACCTGCTGCTCGTCGCCCC
Organism: Blastococcus sp. KM273129; assembly: GCF_021698995.1. Lineage (NCBI taxonomy): Bacteria > Bacillati > Actinomycetota > Actinomycetes > Geodermatophilales > Geodermatophilaceae > Blastococcus > Blastococcus sp. KM273129. Next base: position 71,303 of record NZ_SSXB01000007.1, read on the forward strand.
CCGTTCGTTCCCGGCGATCCGGGCGGGGCAGCAGGGCGGCGGGGCCGCGGCCCGGCTGGTCGCGGCCGTCCGGTACTACCAGCGCGAGATCAGCCCGCGGCGCCGGCCGTGCTGCCGGTTCACCCCGACGTGCTCGGCCTACGCCATCGACGCGCTGGAGACCCATGGCGCCCTCCGCGGCTCCTGGCTGACGCTGCGCCGGCTCGTGCGCTGCCGCCCCGGCGCTGCCGGGGGCACCGACCCGGTACCGGCCTGACCCGGAGCGCGGCCGGCGTCGCCTACGGTCGCCCGGTGGTGACCGGGACCCGCACGTGGCGCGACCCGGGGTGGCGGGCCGCCGCGCTGGGGTGGGCCGCCGGGCAGCTCGAACGCGCCGGCCTCGTCCCCGGCGGGGAGCCGGAGCAGCCGCACGTGCGCGCCTGGTCCACCGCCTTCCGCATCCCGCTGCGCGGCGGGGAGGCGGTCTGGCTGAAGGCGGTCGGCCCGGGGTCGGCGCAGGAGCCCGTGCTGGCCGAGGCGCTCGCGGTCCGGGTGCCGGAGCGGGTGCTCGTGCCCCTGGCGGTCGACCGCGGGCGCCGGCTGCTCCTCCTGCCCGACGGCGGGCCCACGCTGCGCGAGGCCGGCGCGGACCTCGCCGCCTGGACGGCGATGCTGGTCGCCCACGCCCGCCTGCAGGCCGAGGTCGCGGACCACGCGGACGGGCTGGTCGCCCTCGGGGTCCCCGACCACCGCCCGGAGCGGCTGCCCGCGCTGGTGGCGGACCTGCTGGCCGACGGCGATGCGCAGCAGGCCGGCCGCCCGGACGGCCTCGCTCCGGAGGTGCGCGCCCGCGTGCTCGCCGGGACCGGCCGTTACGCGGCGGCTTGCCGGGAGCTCGCCGACGGCGGCGTCCCGGCGACGGTGCAGCACGACGACCTGCACGACGGCAACGTCTTCGCCGGCGGCGGGGGCTACCGCTTCTTCGACTGGGGCGACGCGTCGATCTCGCACCCCTTCCTGGTGCTGCTGGTCGTCCTGCGGTTCGCCGGGCAGGTGCTGGACCTGTCGCCGGGCCACCCGGCGCTGTTCCGGCTGCGCGACGCCTACCTGGACCAGTGGCTCGACCACGGCACCCCCGCGGAGCTGCGCGAGCTGTGCGACCAGGCGCTGCACGTCGCGCCGCTGCAGCGGGCCCTCACCTGGCGCCGGATCCTGCGCGGCGTGCACGAGGCCGAGCGCACGGAGTGGGCCGGCGCGGTGCCCGGGTGGACCGCCGAGCACCTGGCGCCGGGCCCGCTGGCGCCCGGCGGCTGACCTGCGTCGGCCACACTGTCCGGGTGCCAGGGACCGACGACGCCTCCGGTGACCTCCCGGTCACCGGTTCCCTCGTCGTGCCCGCGGCCGCGCAGTCGTGGCGCTTCTCCCGCAGCTCGGGGCCGGGCGGGCAGGGCGTCAACACCGCCGACTCCCGGGTCGAGCTCTCGGTGCGGCCGCTGGACCTGCCGGGGCTGAGCGACCCGCAGCGGGCGCGGCTCGCCTCACGGCTGGCCGGCCGCCTCGTCGACGGCGTCCTCACCGTCGCCGCGAGCGAGCACCGCCAGCAGCTGCGCAACCGCCAGGCCGCCCGCGAGCGGCTCGCCGCGGTGCTGCGGGCCGCGCTGGCCCCACCGGCGCCGGCCCGGCGCCGCACCAAGCCGACGCGGGGCTCCCAGGAGCGCCGCATCCAGGCCAAGAAGCAGCGCGGGCAGCTCAAGCAGCAGCGCCGGGACTGGGACTGACCGGCGGCCGCCGCGGCGTGACGGCTGGCTCAGCCGCCGCTGCAGGTGCACGGTGACCTGCTCGCCCGCGCGGCTATTCCCGATGGCCGAGCGGATCGCCGCGCGCAGCGGCAGCCAGTGCGGTCCGGTGCCCGACGGCACGAGGGTGGCGGCGAAGGCGTGCCCGTCGGCGTGCCGGTCACCTTCAGCGCGCGGCGGGTGCCCGGCAGCGCGGTGGAGTCCGGGACCTCCAGGTGGGTGGGGAACGCGCCGTCCTCCTCGATGGGCGCGGTGAAGGTGACGTCCAGGGCGGTGGGGGTGCTCATGCCTCCTCCGACCGTCGGGACGGCGACAACCCATCGCGCCGCAGCCGCATGAACGCCCGTTCGCGCTCGTTGCCGCACCGCCTGATCGCCGCGTCGTACGCCGCGGCCGCCTCCTGGTCCCGCCCGGCGCGGCGCAGCAGGTCGGCGCGGACGGCCGGCAGCAGGTGGTCGTGCGGCAGCTCCAGGCGGTCGACCAGCGCCAGCCCCGCGGCCGGGCCCTCGACCTCGGCGACGGCGACGGCCCGGTTGAGCGCGACGACCGGGCTCGGCGCGAGCGCCAGCAGGTGGTCGTAGAGCGCGACGACCTGCCGCCAGTCGGGCGCGGCCGCGGTCGGCGCATCGCTGTGGACGGCGGCGATCGCGGCCTGCAGCTGGTAGGGACCCGGCCGGTCTCGGCGCAGGCACCGCCGCACCAGCTCCTGGCCCTCGGCGACCAGCACCCGGTCCCAGCGCGACCGGTCCTGGTCGGCCAGCGGCACGAGATCACCGTCGGCCGAGGTCCGCGCCGGCCGGCGCGCCTCGGTGAGCAGCATCAGCCCCAGCAGGCCGGTCACCTCCGGCTCGTCGGGCATCAGCTCGGCGAGGACGCGGCCGAGCCGGATCGCCTCCGCGCACAGGTCCGCCCGCACGAGGGCCTCTCCGTTCGTGGCGGTGTGCCCCTCGGTGAAGATCAGGTGGACGACGGCGAGCACGGCCGGCAGCCGGTCGGGCAGCTCCGCCTCGCGCGGCACCCGGTACGGGATGCCCGCCGCGCGGATCTTGGCCTTGGCCCGCACGAGGCGCTGCGCCATCGTCGTCTCGGGCACCAGGAACGCCGCGGCGATCTCGGCGGTCGTGAGGCCGCCGAGGAGCCGGAGGGTGAGCGCCACCCGGGCGGGCGCGGCCAGCGCCGGGTGGCAGCAGGTGAAGACCATCCGCAGCCGGTCGTCGTGCACCGGCCCCTCCTCGACGGGGGCGGGATCGCCGCGGAGCGGCGCGGCCTGGACGTGGCGGTCGGTGCGGGTGGAGTCGCGCCGCCAGCGGTCGACCGCCCGGTTGCGGGCGGTGGTGACGATCCACCCGGCCGGGCTCGGCGGGACCCCGTCGCCCGGCCAGCGCTGCACCGCGGTGAGGAACGCGTCCTGCACCGCCTCCTCGGCGGCGTCGATGTCGCCGAGGAGGCGGGTGAGGACGGCGACGGCCTTGCCGTGGTGCTCGCGGAAGACCCGCTCGACCTCGGCGACGGCGCCGGCCACGGGCGTCAGAAGGTCTGCGCGACGGGCCGGACCTCGACCGGCAGGCCGCCGAGCACGCGGGCCAGCTTGCCGGCCCAGCCCAGGGCTGCGTCCAGGTCGGCGGCCTCGATGACGTCGAACCCGCCGACGAACTCCTTGGCCTCGGCGTACGGGCCGTCGGTGACGAGCACGTCGTCCCCCTGTGCCCGGACGACGGTCGACGCCTCGGGCTGGTGGAGCGCGGCGGCGAAGACCCACGCCCCGGCGGCCTGCATCTCCTCGTTGAGCGCCGCGAGCTCCTCCATCACCGGCTCCAGCTCCTCCGGCGGCGGCACCTCGCCGACCGGCTGGACGATGCTGAGCAGGTACTGGGCCATGGTTGCCTCCCGGGGTCCGGCGCCGGCTCCGTGCCGGTCGCTCACCCCCAGTACGAACGGCGACCCGCCGGATCGACACACCTCGAGGGGACGATGTCAGCGCGGCCGCGGGGGCGCCAGCACCTCCGGCGCGGCGCGGGGGCTCCTCAGCCGGCGAGGACGGCGGTCACCACGCGCCGCGCCCGCCGCCCTTCCGGCACCGGCAGCAGCGGGTGCACGTGCACCAGCCCCTCCTCCTCGTGGTGGTCGACCGGCACGCCGGCCGCCCGGGCCCGTTCGACCAGCAGCCGGGTGTCCGGACTGGTGATGTCGCGGGTGCCGCTGAAGACGGTCAGCGGGCCGAGCCCGGCCAGCTCCCCGAACAGCGGGCTGACCAGCGGGTCGGTGAGCGGCAGCCCGCCGCGCCAGAGCTCGATCGCCGCCCGCGTGCCGGGTCGGGCGAGCCAGGGGTCCCGCGGCTCGACGAGGTCGATCTCCGGGTTGGCGAGGGTCAGGTCCACCGCGGGTGAGACGAGCACCGTCCGGTGCAGCGGGGGCACGCCGCGGTCGCGGAGGAGCAGCGCGGCGGACAGCGCGATCTGGCCGCCGGCCGAGTCGCCCATCGCGGTGACCCGCCCGGCGCCGTACCGGTCGGCCAGCGCGGCGAGCAGGTCGGCCACCCGCGGCACCACCGTCGCCGCCGTCCCCCGGGGTGCCAGCGGGTAGACCGGCACGGTGATCGCGGTGCCGCTGCGGGCGGCCAGCCGGCCCACCAGGCGCCAGTGCAGCGGGTGGATCTGGTTGACCCAGGCACCGCCGTGCACGTAGACGGCGGCCCGCTCCGGCGTCCGGTCGCGGGGGAGGACGCGGTACACCGGCCAGCCGGTCTCGTGCCGGGCGTCCACCTCGACCTCCACCGGGCCGAGCCCGCGGGGCGGCCCGTACGGCACCGGGCGCAGCAGCCGCTCCTCCACGCCCCGCAGCATGCGCTCCGGGTGCTCGAACTCCCGCCGGAAGCGGAGCAGGCGCATCAGCGGGGGGAGCAGGCGGGCGGCAGCGCTGGGCACGAGGCCTCCGGGGGTCGGCAGGACGGCGGTCAGCTGAGCGAGAGCGGCTCGCGGACGAGCACCCACAGCGGCAGCTCGTCGTCGCTGGTGCGGGTGGTCTCGGCGACCTGGAAGCCGAAGCCCCGGAAGAACCGCACGTTGGCCCAGCCGAACACCGCCGCGGCGGCGGGGGTCTTCTCCGCGTCGCAGCGCACCAGCACCGGGGCGAGGACGGCGGCGGCCAGCCCCCTTCGTCGGGACGACGGGCGGACGCCCAGGTGCCGCAGCCGCCAGTGCGGCCGGTCGGGCAGCGCCGCGGTCACCAGCGCCTCGGTCTCGGCCACCACCCGGGCGCGGTCGGCGGACAGGTAGGGCAGCTCGCGGGCCAGCGCCGCCCGGACGTCGTCCGGCAGCGGGCGGGTGCCGGATGCGCCGGGCGGCGGGTCCCAGACGGCGACGGCGTCGCGTTCCTCGGTCACCCACGCGGTGCCGGTGGCCACCCCGCGGTGGGCCGCATCCAGCTCGTTGAGCCGGGTGAGCCGCTGCATCCGGCCGTCGTCGGGCAGCGCCCACCGGGTCCAGCGGGAGTCGGCGAGCGCGACGGTGAGCGTGGCGGCGATGGCGGGCACGTCCCGCTGCTCGGCGAGGCGGACGTCGGGGCCGGGCTCGTCGGGGTCGTCGATCCGCCGGACGACCGGGCCTGGAGGGGTCACCCCCTGATCCCACCATGTACGGGCGCGGCGTCGACGGCGGCCGCCGGCAGGGCCACGATCGGGGGCATGACCACAGCCGCGCGCGATCCCCGCAGCCGCACCGCCCGCCAGGTCATGGCCTCCCACCTCCAGCACCGCCGCTCCGGCGACCTCGAGGCCGACCTCGCCGAGAACTACCACCCCGAGGTCGTGGTCCTCTCCGCCCGCGAGGTGTTCCGCGGGCACGACGGCGTGCGCGCGTCCGCCCACCGGCTGTGGCGGGCGGCCGCCGAGGGCACCTACTCGTACGGCTACGTCCTGGCCGACGACCGGATGGCGGTGCTCGAGTGGGGCGGCCGCAAACGAGCAGTTCGACATCCGCTGCGGGATCGACTCCTACCTGATCGAGGACGGGTGGATCACCGCCCAGACGATCCACCACCGGGTGGAGGACGCCGGCCTGTCGGTCAGCGGGGCGCTCCTCGTCCCGGAGGGCCAGGTGGGCGTGCACCCCGTGGACGACCCGGCGCGGCTCCCGGGGCCGGCCGACGGCACCTGACCGGTCCCGCCGCACACCGGCCCGGCGGCCGCGGTGAGGTGAACGGAACGCAACCTTGACGCCGGGGTCGACGCCGGGAAACGACGGCGACCCACTCTCGTCCCCGTGCCCGCTCCCGCCTCGCCGACCGCCGCCGCCCCGGGGGTGCGTGCGTCGAGGACGACGAGCACGCACTGCCCCTACTGCTCGCTGCAGTGCGGGATGGCCGTCACCGCCGGGGACCGCCCCGCCACCCTGGTCCCGCTGGACTTCCCGACCAACCGCGGCGGGCTGTGCTCCAAGGGCTGGTCGTCGGCCGAGCTGCTGGACCACCCCGAGCGGCTGACCCGGCCGCTGGTCCGCGCCGTCGCCGGGGACCGCACCAGCCCGCTGGTGGAGAGCACGTGGGAGGAGGCGCTGGACCGGCTGGTCGCGGCGATCGAGCGGACCCAGGCCACCCACGGGCGCGACGCCGTCGGCTGCTTCGGCGGCGGCTCGCTCACCAACGAGCAGGCCTACCAGTTCGGCAAGTTCGCCCGGGTCGCGTTGCGCACCAGCGCGATCGACTACAACGGCCGGTTCTGCATGTCGTCCGCCGCGGGGGCGGCCACCCGCGCGTTCGGCCTGGACCGCGGGCTGCCGTTCCCGCTGAGCGACATCGCCGACGCCGACGTCGTCGTGCTGGTGGGCAGCAACCCGGCCGACACCATGCCCCCGGCGATGCAGTGGTTCGACGCGGGCCGCGAGCGCGGCGCCCGGCACGTCGTCGTCGACCCGCGCCGCACCGCCACCGCCCGCAACGCCGATCTCCACCTGCAGCCGCTGCCCGGCACCGACCTGGCGCTGGCCAACGGCCTCCTGCACATCGCGGTGGCCGAGGGGCTGGTCGACGAGCGGTACGTCGCCGCGCGCACCACCGGCTTCGACGAGGTGCGGGCCGGCGTGGCCGCGTACTGGCCCGACCGCGTCGAGCGGCTCACCGGCGTGCCCGTCGCCGACCAGCGGCGCACCGTGTTCGCGCTGGCCCGCGCGGGGAACGCGATGATCCTGACCGCCCGTGGCGCCGAGCAGCACCGCAGCGGTACCGACACCGCGCAGGCGTGGATCAACCTGGCGCTCGCCCTCGGCCTGCCGGGCCGGCGGGGCAGCGGCTGGGGCACGATCACCGGCCAGGGCAACGGGCAGGGCGGTCGCGAGCACGGGCAGAAGGCCGACCAGCTGCCCGGCTACCGGTCGCTGGCCGACCCCGCCGCCCGTGCGCACGTCGCCGCGGTCTGGGGCGTCGACCCGGACGACCTGCCGGTGCCGGGGCGGTCGGCGTACGAGCTCCTCGACGCGCTCGGCACCGACGGCGGGGTGCGCACCCTGCTGGTCCTGGCGTCGAACGTCGCGGTCTCCGCGCCGGACGCGCGCCGGGTCGTCAGCCGGCTGCGGGACCTGGACTTCCTCGCCGTCAGCGACTTCTTCCTCTCCGAGACTGCCGAGCTCGCCGACGTCGTGCTGCCCAGCGCCATGTGGGCCGAGGAGGCCGGCACCACGACCAACCTCGAGGGCCGCGTCATCCGGCGGCGCCGCGCCCTCGACCCGCCCGACGGCGTGCCCGACGACCTGCAGCTGCTGGCGACGCTGGCCGGCCGGCTGGGGGTGCACGGCTTCAGCGGCGACCCGGAGACCGTCTTCGAGGAGCTGCGCCGCGCCAGCGCCGGGGGGACGGCCGACTACGCCGGCATCAGCTACCGGCGCATCGACGAGGAGCGCGGCGTGTTCTGGCCGTGCCCCTCGCCGGGGCACCCCGGCACCCCGCGGCTGTTCACCGAGCGGTTCGCCACCCCCGACGGCCGGGCCCGCTTCCTCCGGGTCGAGCACGTCGAGGCGCACGAGCGGCCCGACGCCGACTACCCGCTGGTGCTCACCACCGGCCGGGTGCTCGCCCAGTACCAGTCAGGCACCCAGACCCGCCGCACCCGCAGCCTCCAGCTGGTCGCGCCCGGCCCGCGGGCCGAGCTGCACCCCGACCTCGCCGCCCGGCTCGGCATCGCGCAGGACGACGTCGTCGAGCTGGCCACCCGGCGTGGCCGCGCCCGGTTCCACGCGCAGGTCACCGACGCCATCCGGCCCGACGTCGTCTTCGTGCCCTTCCACTGGGCCGGGGCCAACGACCTCACCGACGCCGGTGACCTCGACCCCACGTCGCGGATGCCGCCGTTCAAGGCCTGCGCCGTCGCCGTCACCCGCGTGACCGGCCCTGAGGAGCGCGTCGCGCCGCCGCCGGCCGCGACCCAGCCCCGGCCCGTGCCCCACCGGCCCGCCACCGCACCCGTCCCGCGCCCGCCGTCCCGCACCCGTCCGTCCGGCTCGCTGACCAGGAGAACCCCCGTGAAGAGCACCCCGCGCTTCCTGCAAGGCGTATTCCCCATCACCGGGGAGGGGCTGGCCAAGCCCGGCCCGATCGACCCCGCCCTGCGCTACACCGTGCCCGCCGGGTGCAGCGCGCAGGCGCTGTACTTCCGCGGTGGCAACGCCACCGGCGAGCTGGTCTACGTGCTCCTGGTCCGCGACGGCGAGCCGGTGCGCTGGTTCCCGATCGGCGCCAGGGCCGACACGCACGTGCCGCTGCGCGTCGTCGAGGACGTGGTGGGCGGCTCGGTCCTGGAGCTGCACGCGGCCGCGCCGGAGGGCGTCACCGGCGAGATCGTCGTCGACCTGGGTCTGGTGGAGGTCTGAGATGTCGGCGATCCTCGGCGCCCGCCTGGCCGGCGCCACCGCCCTGCACCTGGACGACGACCTCGACCCCCGCGCCCGGCTGGTCGTGGTGGGCAACGGCATGGCCGGCGCCCGCTTCGTGGAGGAGGTGCTCGAGCGCGGCGGCGGCGACCAGTTCCGCATCACCGTCTTCGGCGACGAGCCGCACGGCAACTACAACCGGATCATGCTCAGCCCGGTGCTGGCCGGGGAGCAGCACGAGGACGACATCGTGCTCAACTCCCACGACTGGTACTGCGACAACGGCGTCGACCTGCGGGCCGGCGTCCGGGTGGAGCGCATCGACACCGCCGCCAAGCAGGTGCACGCCGCCGACGGCAGCGTCACCGGCTACGACCACCTGGTGCTCGCCACCGGCAGCTACTCCTTCATCCCGCCCATGGCCGGGGTGCGGCGGGACGACGGCTCGCTGCTGCCCGGGGTGCACGGCTTCCGCACCATCGACGAGACCCGCGCGATGCTCGCGGCGACCGGTCGCTGCCGGCGCGCGGTGGTGATGGGCGGCGGGCTGCTGGGCCTGGAGGCGGCGCGGGCGCTGCAGGGCCACGGGCTGCACGTCGAGCTCGTGCACGCGATGCCGTGGCTGATGAACGCCCAGCTCGACGCCGAGGCCGGCGCCGTCCTCAAGCGCAGCGTCGAGCAGCTCGGGATCACCGTCCACCTCGACGTCCTGGCCACCGAGGTGCTGGGCACCGACTCCGTCGAGGGCGTCGTGCTCAAGGACGGCCGGCGGCTGGACTGCGACCTGCTCGTCGTCGCCGCCGGGGTGCGGCCGCACACCGACCTCGCCGTCCGCTCCGGGCTGGAGGTGGAGCGGGCGGTCGTCGTCGACGACCAGCTGCGCACCGACGACCCCGACGTCTACGCCATCGGTGAGTGCGCCCAGCACCGCGGCGAGGTCTACGGGCTGGTCGCGCCGGCCTGGGAGCACGCGAAGGTCCTGGCCGACGTGCTGACCGGCACCGACCCGGACGCCGCGTACCACGGCAGCCGGACGGCGACGAAGCTCAAGGTGGCGGGCGTCGACGTGGCGGTGATGGGGGTGAGCACCCCCGAGCGGGACGACGACGAGTTCCTGGTCATCTCCGAGCCCCGGCGGGGCGTGCACCTGTCGGTGGTGATCCGCGACGACGAGCTGGTCGGGGCCACCCTGCTCGGCGACACCCGCAAGGTCGCCTTCCTCACCCAGGCGTTCGACCGGGGCGCGCCGCTGCCCCAGGAGCGGATCCGGCTGCTGGTCGACCTCTCCGACGGGGTGGCGGAGGTGGGCGTCGCCGAGATGCCCGCCGACAGCCAGGTCTGCAACTGCAACGGGGTGAGCAAGGGCGACATCTGCGGCGCGGTGGCCGCCGGCTGCGGCAGCGTCGGGGCGGTCATGGACCGCACCCGCGCGGGCAAGGGCTGCGGCTCGTGCAGGTCACTGGTGAAGCAGGTCGTCGAGTGGGCCGCGGACGGGGAGGTCGCCGAGGACCCCGCCGCCTCGTACTACGTGCCCGGCATCCCGATGGCCAAGCCGGAGCTGATGGCCGCCATCCGGGAGCGGGACCTGCGCAGCGTCTCCGCCGTCTTCGCCGCCCTCGCCCCCGGCGGGAAGGACGACGCGCGGTCGAAGATGGGGCTCACGTCGCTGCTCAAGATGATGTGGGGCCACGACCACGTCCCCGAGAAGGACGCCGAGTTCATCAACGACCGCGTCCACGCGAACATCCAGCGCGACGGCACCTTCTCCGTCGTCCCGCAGATGAAGGGCGGGGTGACGACGCCGGCGCAGCTGCGGCGGATCGCCGACGTCGCCGAGAAGTACGAGGTGCCGATGGTCAAGGTGACCGGCGGCCAGCGGATCGACCTGCTCGGCGTCCGCAAGGAGGACCTGCCGGCGATGTGGTCCGACCTCGGCATGCCCAGCGGCTACGCGTACGGCAAGAGCATGCGCACGGTGAAGACCTGCGTCGGCTCGGACTTCTGCCGCTTCGGCCTCGACGACTCCACCCAGCTCGGCATCGACATGGAGACCCGGTTCCAGGGCATCGAGAGCCCGGCCAAGATCAAGATGGCCGTCGTCGGCTGCCCGAGGAACTGCGCCGAGGCCTACGTCAAGGACGTCGGCGTGGTCGCCGTCGGCGGCGGGAAGTGGGAGGTCTACGTCGGCGGCGCCGCCGGGGCCACCGTCCGCAAGGGCGACCTGCTGGCCACGGTGGAGGGCCGGGACGCCGTGCTCACCCTGACCGGCCGGTTCCTGCAGCACTACCGCGAGAACGCCAACTGGCTGGAGCGCACCTACGACTTTGTGCCCCGCGTCGGGCTGGACACGATCCGGCAGGCGCTGGACGACGACGCGGCCCACCTCGACGCCGGCATCCAGCGCTCCATCGACGCCTACCGCGACCCGTGGGGGCAGGACGGGCCCGAACCGGCGACGGCGGGCCAGTTCCGCCCCGCGCTGCCGCTGGTCGCGCTGCCGAAGGTGCCGGTCCGATGAGCCTCACCGAGGTCTCGGCGCCGGCCGGCGTGGTCGTGGGCCGGGTGGAGGACGTGCCGCCGGGGGAGGGG